>NZ_JBHYIG010000141.1:0-24880 GCF_042740015.1 Streptomyces sp. NPDC059037 | reverse complement strand
CTCCTGGACCCCCGCCCCGGCCGCACCGCCCACGAGGCGGCCGCCCCGCGCAGCCCCACCCATCCCGCGCCCCCCGCCCCCCGCCCCACCCCCCCCCCCCAGTTCGACCACGGGTCATAAGGCGCCCCCCCCGCCCCCCCAACCCCGGGGCCCGCCCCGCCCCCCGGGGGGGGCCGCCCCGAGCCGAGAGGCCCGGGGCGCCCCTTTCGCGTATCCGGACTGCGCCAATCACACCCCCCTGAAGGGCGCCAATCGGGCATTAGCGATAATTAGTAGGATGAGTCGGTATCTGACTGGAGGGACACATGGGAGCGATAGGTGAGCGGGGGACGCCGGAGGCGCGACCCGATGTGTCCGTAGTGGTGATCGTCTACAACGACGCCGAGCGGCTGCCGACCGCCGTCGCCTCGGTGCTCGACCAGACGCTGCGTTCCGTCGAGGTCGTCATCGTCGACGACTGCAGCACGGACGCGTCGTACGAGACGGCCAAGCGCCTCGCGGCCGAACACCCCGAACGGGTGCGGGCCTACCAGCTGCCGGAGAACAGCGGCGCGGGCGGCGAGCCCCGCAACGTAGGAATCGGGCACACCGTCGGCAGCCATGTGATGTTCCTCGACAGCGACGACGTCCTGGAGCGCAACGCCTGCCGCAACCTCCTGGAGGCCGCCGAGCGCGACGGCTCCGACATCGTCTCCGGGCTCTGCGTACGCCTCTCCATGGACACCCGCAACAAGAAGCGCGACCAGTGGTACCCCTGGCTCTACGCCACGACCCGCACCCTGGATTCCGTCACCGAGCTGCCCGACCTCTTCGTCTGGGACACGCTCTCCACGAACAAGCTCTACCGCCGCGACTTCCTCGTCGAGAACGCCCTGCGCTTCCCCAAGGGCATGTTCTACGAGGACCTGATGTTCATCGCCGAGGCCTATCTCGCGGCAGGACGCATCACGCTCATCCCGAACCAGGTCTACTTCTGGCACGTCCATGAGCGCGCCGCCGAGAAGTCGGTGACCAACCGGCGCCACGAGATGACCAACTTCCGGCACCGGATGGAGATCCACCGCCGGATCGACGCGCTGCTCGCCGAGCGCGGCCTGGACGAGCTGCGGCTCGCCAAGGACATCAAGTTCCTCAAGCACGACCTGGTGCTCCACCTGCGCGACCTGCCGTTCCGTGACGCCTCCTACCGGCAGGAGTTCGCGGGCCTTGCCCGTGACTACCTCGCCGGGCTCGACCGTGCCGCGTACGCCGAGGTGCAGCCCGTCCAGGCCATCTGCGCCTACCTCCTGGAGCAGGGCGACTGGGACAACCTGCTGCCCGCCGTGGACACCCTCACCAACCGCGACAAGATCTCCTCGCCGCTCGCCGAGCGGGACGGGCGCGTGTACTGGTGCGCCGAACATCTCGACGACCCGTTCGGCCGCCAGGTCCTGGACGTGACCGCGCTCGGCTATCACAGCAAGCGCCTCGACCAGATGTTCCTGCGCAACGTCCTGACGCGTTACGAGGAGTCGGCGGGGACCGGGCAGTCGGCGGGGACCGTGCGGATGGCGGGCCGTGTCACCAATCCGCTGGGCATCATCGGTCCCGACGCCGTGCTCACCGCCGAGCTGGAGTTCAGCGCCCGGCGGCGCAGCCTGCAGTCCTTCCGCTTCCCCGTCTCCGAACTGCGCCACGAGGGCGAGGCGATCTCCTGGGAGGCCGGCGCCGACCTCGCCCGGCGGCTTCGCCCGCTCGGCGTCGTCGACGCGGTGTGGGACGTGCGGCTGCACCTCACCGCCGACGGGGTGCGCACCAGGACGCGGCTCACCGCGAGCACTCCGGGGCTCGCCGAGGGGCTGCTTCCGGTGCGGCCGCGGCTGACCCGCCTGGTCGCCGATCACATCGAGCCCGAGGTCTCGCAGCGCGGGCACCTCGCGTTCCGGCTCGTCACGCGGGACGCGGCCGGCGGCCGGATCCAGGACCTGGTGGCGCGCGGCACCCACGGGATGCCGGGGCGGCTCGCCAAGTCCGGCTTCCGCAGGGCGAAGAAGCTGCGCAAGGACCTCACCTCCGGGCAGAGCAGACTGCGCGTCTACGACGAGGTGTTCAGCCGCCTTCCGGTCAAGAAGGGCACGGTCGTCTTCGAGAGCCACCTCGGCAAGCAGTACAGCGACAGCCCCCGCGCCATCTACGAGGAGATGCGGCGCCAAGGGCTCGACTTCGATGCCGTGTGGTCCTACTCCGGCAGCCCCAAGGGCTTCCCCGAGGACGCCACGCTGGTGCGGCGCTGGTCGCTGCCGTATCTGCGGGCCCTGGCGCAGGCCGAGTTCTGGGTCGACAACCAGAGCTACCCGCTCAAGCTCACCAAGCGTCCCGAGACGACGTACATCCAGACCTGGCACGGCTCCGCGCTCAAGCGCATGGGCTTCGACGAGCCCGCCTGGAAGCTGCGCAGCAAGCCCCGGCAGGACGAGCAGCAGCGCGTCCTCGACCGCTTCGACCGCTTCCTGGTCCGCTCCGAGCACGATGTGCGCACCCTCGCGAAGGCCCTGCGGCTCAAGGAGAAGGTGCTGCTTCGCGTCGGCTATCCGCGCAACGACGCGCTGGTGCGGGCCAAGCGCCGCGAGGACGCGACGGGCGGCCGCGAACGCGGCCCGCTGGCCGCCGAGTTGGGCATCCCCGACGACAAGCGGGTGCTCCTGTACGCGCCGACCTTCCGGCGGCACGGCGGCCGCCACGGACGCTTTGAACTGCCCTTCGACGTCGAGCGGTTCGCGGAGGAGTTCGGCGACCGGTACGTGCTGCTCGTGCGCTCGCACTACCTCAACCACGTCGTGCTCCCGCCGTCCGTGCGGGGCCGCGTCATCGACGTATCGGCGCATCACGACGTCACACCGCTCTATGAGCTCGCCGACGCGATGATCACCGACTACTCGTCCGTGATGTTCGACTACGCGCTCCTCGACCGGCCGATGCTGTTCTTCACGTACGACTACGCGGAGTACGTGCATGAAGGGCGAGGGACGTACTTCGATCTGCGGGAGCGGGCTCCCGGCCCGGTGGTCGACACCGAGGAGGAGCTGTTCGGGGCGCTGAAGGCGCTGGACGAGCAGGCGCTGGAACACGCGGCGGCGCGGGCACGGTTCGTCGCCGAGTTCGGTGAGTACGACAAGGGCGACGCGGCCAAGAGCGTCGTCGAGCAGTTCTTCTCGCACTGGAGCGGCAAGTGAGTCAGGCAGCAGCGATTCAGACGGCGCAGCGCACGCGGGACATCTTCTTCGTCTCCAACAGCGTCAACGAGCTGGGCGGGATCACCAGTTGGTCGCACCAGATGGCGAAGCTCTTCGCCGGGCAGGGCCATCGCGTGCACGTCATCGGCATCACCGAGCCGGGCGTCCCGCAGGACATCGGCACGGATCTGCCCTACCCGACCACGACCCTGTACGACGAGCACCCGCCGCGCGTCGGCCCCGCGCGCGGCATCAAGGGGCGGCTCAACGTCGCCGAGCACCGGCTGCGGGCCCGGCGCCAGGAGGGCATGCACGAGCAGGCCGCCAGGCTGACCGCGCTGTTCGCGCAGGCCGGGCCCGGGGCCGTCGTCATCGTCACGCAGGTGTGGGCGATGGAGTGGGTCGAACTGGCCGACACCACCGGGCTGTTGGTCATCGGCATGAGCCACGAGTCGTTCGCCTACTCGCGGGCCTGCTCGCGCTTCGGGCGGGTGCGCAAGCACTACAAGGACGTCGACCGGATGCTCGCGCTGACCCGCGAGGACGCCGACCTGTGGATCAGGCAGGGCCTGGACAACGCCTCCTTCATGCCGAACCCGCTGCCCTTCATGCCCGAAGTGCCGTCCCAGCGCACCGAGAAGGTCGTCACCAGCATCGGCAGGCTGCACGACCAGAAGGGCATCGACATGCTCCTCGACACCTGGGCGGAGGTCGCGCCGCTGCACCCGGACTGGACGCTGCGGATCTACGGCTCCGGCGAGGACGAGGAGATGCTCAAGAAGCAGTGCACGGCGCTCGGCCTCGACGACTCCGTGGAGTGGATGGGGCGCACGAGCGACGTTCCGGGGGCGCTGCGCGGCGGCTCGGTGTTCGTGCAGTCGTCGCGCGGCGAGGGCTTCCCGCTGGCCCTGATGGAGGCGATGGCCACGGCGGTGCCGTGCGCCGCGTTCGACTGCGCGCCCGGCGTGCACGAGATCGTCCGGGACGGCGTGGACGGACTGCTCGCCCGGCTCGGCAACACCGCCGAACTCGCCCGCAGGCTGGACACGTTGATGTCCGACAAGGAGCTGCGGGACCGGATGGGCGAGCTGGCGAGGGAGAACATCCGGCGCTACACGACGGACGAGATCGTGCGCCGCTGGGAGGAGCTGTTCCGGTTCCTCGAACGGTGATCCTCGAACGGTGATCCTGGGGTGGCGTGTTACTTCTTGCCGCCCGTGAACCGCTCGTACTCCTTGAGGACGTCCTCCGTCGGGCCGTCCATCCGCAGCTCGCCGTGCTCCAGCCAGAGCACGCGCTCGCAGGTGTCACGGATCGACTTGTTGTTGTGGCTGACCAGGAAGACCGTGCCCGCGCGCTTGCGCAGCTCGCGGATGCGGGCCTCCGAGCGCTTCTGGAAGGAGCGGTCGCCGGTCGCCAGGGCCTCGTCGATGAGGAGTACGTCGTGGTCCTTGGCGGAGCCGATGGAGAAGCGGAGCCTGGCCGCCATGCCCGAGGAGTACGTCCGCATCGGCAGCGTGATGAAGTCGCCCTTCTCGTTGATCCCGGAGAAGTCGACGATGTCCTGGTAGCGCTCCTGGATCTGCTCGCGGGACATGCCCATCGCCAGGCCGCCGAGCATGACGTTGCGCTCGCCGGTCAGGTCGTTCATCAGGGCCGCGTTGACGCCGAGCAGGGAGGGCTGGCCGTCGGTGAAGATGCGGCCGCTCTCGACGGGGAGAAGCCCGGCGACCGCCTTCAGGAGGGTCGACTTGCCCGAGCCGTTCGTGCCGATCAGGCCGATGGCCTCGCCCTTGTACGCGGTGAACGAGACCTTCTTGACGGCGTGCACCTTGCGTACGCCGGGGGACTCGCCCCGCTTCAGGATGCGGCCGAGCGCGGCGGTCGCGCTGCCGCGGCCCGTCGTGGCGCCGCCGTGGACGCGGTAGACGATGTCCACCTGGTCGGCGATGACGGTGGGGGCGGGGGCGTGGGCGGGTGCGGTTTCAGTGAGGGGTGCCATCGTCGTCTCAGCCACGGCCGTACGTCTCCTCTGCCTTCCAGAAGTAGATGAATCCGCCGACTCCGGCGAGCAGCGCCCACCCGATGGCCCAGGCCCAGACGTGCTGCGGGAGCTGCTCGCGCCGGAAGGTGTCGATCAGCGCGAAGCGCATCAGGTCGATGTAGACCGCGGCGGGGTTGCACTCCAGGAGGACCTTCACGAAGTGCGGCAGGTCCTTGCCCTTGAGGACCGCGTCGATGCTCCACATCACGCCGGACGCGTACATCCACGTACGCAGCACGAACGGCATCAGCTGGGCGATGTCCGGCGTCTTGCTGCCGAGGCGGGCCATGACCAGGGCCAGGCCCGTGTTGAAGGTGAACTGCAGGATCAGGACCGGGATCACCAGGAGCCAGGACGCGGTGGGCGGCACGCCGAAGCAGAGCAGGATCGCCACAAGCGCGGCCATGGAGAAGAGCAGCTGCTGGAGCTGCTGCAGGCAGTACGAGATCGGCAGCGCGGCCCGCGGGAAGTGCAGGGCGCGCACCAGGCCGAGGCTGCCGGAGATGGCCTTGGTGCCGGCCATCAC
This sequence comes from Streptomyces sp. NPDC059037, assembly GCF_042740015.1. Classification (NCBI taxonomy): domain Bacteria; kingdom Bacillati; phylum Actinomycetota; class Actinomycetes; order Kitasatosporales; family Streptomycetaceae; genus Streptomyces; species Streptomyces sp. NPDC059037. The sequence continues at coordinate 19,098 of NZ_JBHYIG010000141.1, read as the reverse complement.
CGAGCTCTGCGTGAACGTGAAGATGAAGACGCCGGTGACCAGGAACGGGACATAGTCGTCGACGTCGTGCTTGGTGTCCATCAGCACGCCGAAGATGAAGTAGTAGACCGCCGCGTTCAGGAGCGGCGTCATCACCTGCCAGACCTGGCCGAGCTTCGCCTGGCTGTACTGCGCGGTGAGCTTGGCCGTCGCGAAGGCGGTGATGAAGTGGCGGCGCTGCCAGAGCTGACGGACGTACGCCGGGAGCGTGGGGCGGGCGCCGCTGACGGTCAGGCCGTGCCGGGCGGCAAGCTCGGCCGGGTCGGGGGCCGCGGCCGCCGTGCGGGGTGGTGCGTCGAGGACCTGACTCACTTCCGCTGCTCCTTACTCGTTACGTCGGGACGGACCCGTATCGTCGCAACGTCGAGAGTAGGGCGTCGCTACGTCGGAACGCAACCGTATCGTCGTCACGCTCTATGCTGTCCGCATGACGACGAGCAGGCCAGGAGATGAACAGCCGCGCCGCAGGGCGCCCGCGGGCGCCGCGGTGCTCCGTGAGGATGTGACCGAAGCCATCAGGGCCGCCGTCTTCGGGGAGCTCGCGGCGGTCGGGTACGCGCGCATGTCCATCGAGGGCATCGCGCGCCGCGCGGGTGTCGGCAAGACCGCCGTCTACCGGCGCTGGCGCTCCAAGCTGCACCTGGTGCTCGACCTCGTGTCGGCGATAGCGGTCCAGGGGCTCCCGGCGCCGGACACGGGCTCGCTCGAAGGCGACCTGCGCCTCCTCTACGAGGTGACGTCACGTGCCCTGCGGCATCCCGTCGCCTCGCAGGTGATCCCGGATCTGCAGGCGGAGGCGGCCCGCAATCCGGAGATCGCCGAGGCCCTGCAGAAGGCGCTGCGGGAGGGGCAGTACGGGGTGGCGAGCGGCATCGTCAGGGCCGCGGTGGAGCGGGGGGAGATGCGCGCGGGCGCCGACGAGGATCTTGCCCTTGACCTGGTGTCCGGGCCGCTCTACTGGCGCTCCGTGGTGGTGCGGGCCGAGCTGCCCAAGGGGTACCTGGGCAGGCTCGCGGCGGCCACGGCGGCGGGGCTCAAGGCGCTGTGAGCGGGCCGGTTCGGCTAGGCGTGCTTCTCCCGCATCAGGAACAGGGCCACGCCCGAGCCGAGCGTGGCGACACCCGTGCCCACGCTGATCAGGACCTGCTGCACCCCGTCGAAGGCGAAGCTGGTGGACACGTTGACGACGAGGGAGATCGCGAGGACGAGCCAGAGCAGGGCCTTCATGGTGGGGCCTTTCACGTCGGAGGCGGGGCGCGGGCGGATCCCGCTGCGTGATCAACTCTCCCGCGACGGGGGCGGCTTGACGATGGTGCGCTCTCCCGGATCAGGGGTGTAGCGCGCTACACCATCCCTCGGGGAGCGCCCTCGCCCGCGGGTGCGAGCCGGGTCGCATAGCCCCGGGCCCGCCACACCCCCGGCAGCACTCAGCCGCGCGCCGCCCCAGGATGCAGCCGCACCCACCCCGCCCACGCCGACGTCACCATGTCGCGCACGTCCCGCTTGGCCGACCAGCCCAGTTCCCTGGCGGCGCGGTCCGCCGACGCCACCACGCGGGCCGGGTCGCCGGGGCGGCGTGCCGTGACCTCGGCCGCCGTGTCGTACCCCGTCACGTCGTTGATGAGGTCGGCCATCTCGCGGACCGAAACGCCCTCGCCCCGGCCGATGTTGAGGGTGAGGTCCGTGCCGGGTGCCGTCGCCGCCAGCTTGCGGGCCGTCGCCACATGGGCCTCGGCCAGGTCGGAGACGTGGATGTAGTCGCGTACGCAGGTGCCGTCGGGGGTGGCGTAGTCCGCGCCGAAGATGCGGGGGGCCGCGCCGTCCGTGAGCTTCTCGAAGACCATCGGGACCAGGTTGTAGACGCCCGTGTCGGCCAGCTCGGGGGCGGCCGCGCCCGCCACGTTGAAGTAGCGCAGCGACGCCGTCGACAGGCCGTGCGCCCGGCCCGTCGCGCGGACCAGCCACTCGCCCGCCAGCTTCGTCTCGCCGTACGGGCTCATCGGGAGACAGGGGGTCTCCTCCGTCACCAGGTCCACGTCGGGCATGCCGTACACAGCAGCCGAGGAAGAGAAGACGAAGGACCGGACTCCCGCCTCCGTCACCGCCGAGAGCAGGACCCGCAGGCCCTCCATGTTCTCGTGGTAGTAGCGCAGCGGCTGTTCCACCGACTCGCCTACCTGCTTCTTCGCCGCCAGGTGCACGATGCCGGTGACCTCGTGCTCGGCGAGGGTGCGGGCCACGAGGTCCGCGTCCAGCGTCGATCCTGTCACCAGCGGCACACCCTGGGGGACGCGCTCGGCGATGCCCGACGACAGGTCGTCGTAGACCACCGCCCGCTCGCCCGCGTCCGTCATGGCGCGGACGACGTGTGCCCCGATGTAGCCGGCGCCGCCGGTGATCAGCCAGGTCATGACGTATCCCGTCTTGTCGCGAGTGGAGTGCTTCTCGTGGACGTGCAGTTTCGCAGAGGCGGCGTGAGAGCCGCGTCAGCGGGCTTTGGCGCTCTGGTCCCCGCCGCCCAGGTCGCGGACCAGGCGCGCAAGGCGCCGCTTCACCACCCCCGCGACGCCCCGCATCCCCGGCGCGAGCCGCACCGCGAGGTTCCCCGCCTGCGTGGCGTACGGCTGGGCGAGCAGGATCCCGTGCCGCCCCGGCAGGACCGTGCGCCGCAGCAGTCCGGGGCCCGCGACCGCGCGCGCTGTGGTGTCACGCGTGGTCCCGTCGCCGAAGTGCAGCCGAAGCCGCAGGTCCCATACGCCGCCGCGGAGCGAGCCGAGGTCGAGGACGACCTCGGTCAGCCAGGTGCCGTCCCCTGCGGGGCCGAACGCGGCGGTGCGGCGCAGTCCGGGTCCGGTGCCGTCGCGGGCCGTCAGCTCCACGTCGACCGTGGCGGGGCCCGCGTCCGCGACCCGGCCGTACAGCTCGTGCAGCCGCAGGGTGAGACGGCTCCCGCCCGCGCGGGGCCGCAGCTCGGCGTCCACCGCGAGGGGGAGGAGCCGGACGGGGCGTACGAGGAGGTGCTCCAGCGTCACCTGGGGGAGGTCGTCCGACCAGATCGGCGTGGCGTCGGACGCCTGCGCGTACGGGGGCGAGAGGCGCGCGGGCCGGGCCGCCACCGCCTGCATCCGGGGCAGGTCGCGCGGCTCGGGGGACGCCAGGATCAGCCGGGCGATGATCCGGCCCGGCGCGGGCGCCGCGTCCAGGTCGGCGGTGTCGAACGTGGCGAGGTACGCGCGCGTGGCCGTCCACCACTCCCGCCGGTACTCGGGGCTGCGCGTGGTCAGCTCGCGCGCGTACATCCGCAGGCCGTGGTCGACGAACTTCGCGCGGGCCGCCCGCGCGAGCCGCTTGCCCGCCGTGCCCGTCGCGCTCGGCGCGTCCCGGAGGATCTCCACGGACTGGCGGTGGGACTCCATGCGGGCCTGCCAGTTGGCGATGCCCGTGCGGTCCAGGGAGATCGACAGCTTGGCCGCCGAGCGGCGCACGTTCCATACGTAGACGGGGTCGGGGATCAGCGCGATGCGCGGGCCCGCCGCGAGGACGCGGGCGGTGAAGACGAAGTCCTCGTACGTGAAGCGGCCCTCGGGGAAGCGGATCGCGTGCCGCCGCAGGAAGTCGGTGCGGTAGAGCTTGTTGACGCAGAGCGTGTCGTGGACGAGACGGGTGCGCAGCTCCGGGCGGGCGATGAGCTGGGCCTTCTTGTAGAGCAGGGGCTGCCAGGGGATCTCACGGCCGGACGGCAGCTCGCGGCGCACGCACAGGCCGGTGGCCACCTCGGCGTCGTGCCTGGCGGCCGCCGTCAGGAGCGCGTCGACCGCGCCGGGCGGCAGCACGTCGTCGCTGTCGAGGAACATCACGTACGCGGACGTCGTGGCCTCGACCCCGTCGTTGCGGGGAGTGCCGCAGCCGCCGCTGTTGGCCGCGCGGCGGATGGTCTTCAGGCGTGGCTCCCGCGCGGCGAGCTCCGTGAGCAGCTCGCCGCTGCCGTCCGTCGAGCAGTCGTCGACGGCGATCACCTCGCGGACGGACGGGCCCTGGGCGAGCGCCGAGCGCACCGCGTCCGCGAGGTGCGCCGCGTCGTTGTAGCCGATCACGACGACGCAGACCTGTGGGGACGGGGACGGGTGCGGCGAAAGGGGCAGAGAAGGATCCACGGGGAAATCTTAGTGGTTACGGGTAATTATCCGATTAGGGGGTCTTTTGGGCGCGGACCGGACTGTACCGGGCTTACCCGGGCACCCGCGCAAGGACCTCTCCGGTCTGCGGCCCCCACGCCACCACCACCGCCTCGGACGGCACCCGCTGGTCCTTCGAGAGCAGCAGCCAGCGCACGTGGTAGCGGCGGGCGATCGCCTTGCGGTCGGCGCTGGTCGACTCCGGGGCGAGGTAGTCGCGCACTTCCTGGAGGCGGTGGTTGCGTTCGCCCTCGTCGAGTGCGGGGTCCGGCCAGGCAGGGGCGACGAGGTTGGCGCCGAACGCGGGGATCGTGCGGGTGGGGCCGTAGCCGTCGGTGAGGACGACGTCGCCCTTGTGCAGCCGGCCTGCCGCCCAGGCATAGCTGGGCCAGCGCGGGGGCTGGTCGAAGCCGATGGGGTCGAGGGCGCGGGGGACGACGGCTCCCGCCTGGATCTGGAAGAAGCCGACGCAGGCGCCGAGCGTCGCGGCTCCCGCCAGGGCGGCGCGCCGGGTGCCCCACGGCCGGGGGGCCGCCAGTTCGATGGCGAGGGCGAACTGCAGGGGGACGAGGGTGAGGCCCAGGATGCGCCCGTAGGTGTAGTGGCCGCTGAGCCAGCCGTACACGACGACCGCGAGCTCCAGGGCGAACATCAGGGCCAGGGGGTCCTTGCGGTCCCTGCGCCGGCGGAGGTACAGGGCGGGCAGGCCGAGGAGCGCCAGCCAGAAGCGCTGGGGCATCTCCGTGTAGAGCTGCCGGTGGATCCAGTCGACGGACTCGTCTCCGACGAGGGAGAAGACGGAGAAGTAGGGCCAGGTCGCGGCAACGGCCGCCGCCGACACGGCAGTTGCCGCCCAGCGCGCCAGCGCGCGGCGCAGGCCCGGCACCGCGAAGGCCACGACCCCGATCACCGCCGCCACCGAAGTGATCGGGTGCACCAGCAGGATCGCCCCGCACAGCGCCCCCAGCCCCGCGTACGACGCGATCCCCCGAGGCCGCGCGGTCAGCGACCCCGCCCAGGCCCACGCCCAGAACGCCAGGCCGATCGCGAACGTCGACGGATAGGCGAGGTTGCCCGTCATCGACATCAGGCCCAGATAGCCGCTCCACCACGCCATCCGGGTGCCCCACAGCACCACCATCGCGACCAGGGCGAGTACCGGCGCCCATGGACGAGGCGTCAGGACCTTCACGAACCGGCCGATGCCCGTGATCAGCACGAGCAGATTCAGCGGCCCCGCCAGCTTCACGACCTCCCAGCCCGCCAGCCCCGTCACCCGCGCGAAGACGCCCTGCGCCACCGCGTACGGCGAGTAGTACGGGCTGCCCGCGCCCGGCAGGTCCGCCATCGGGTGGCGCGGGTGCAGGAGATCGGCCTTGAGGCGCTCCACGACCGCCGCGTGCTGCCCGAAGTCGCAGCACATCGGCACCCGCCAGAAGGCGAGGGACATCACCAGCCAGAAGAGACCGCCGAAGACGAGACAGGGAGTCGGCCGCCACCGCCTGCCGCCGTACAGGGCCGTCGCGCCCCGCAGCGGCCGGCGGGTGCGGCCCCCGGCCGTCGTGGTCGTCGCGGCCGTCATCGCATCAGCCTCTCCGCGACCCGGCCCGCGGCCCGCCCGTCGTCGAGGTCGCAGTAGGCCTCGCGGAACGCCGCGTACGCCTCCGCGTGCCGTGCGGTGATGGCGTCCAGGTCGCGCAGCGCCTCGACGACCTCGCCGGTGGAGGCGAGCAGCGGCCCCGGCGCGCGGGTCTCGAAGTCGAGGTAGAAGCCGCGGACCGTGTCGCGGTAGTGCTCCAGGTCGTAGGCGTGGAAGAGCATCGGACGGCCGGTGTGCGCGAAGTCGAACATCAGCGAGGAGTAGTCGGTCACCAACACGTCGGCGATCAGGAGCAGTTCGGTGGTCCGTGGGTGCGAGGAGACATCGCGTACGAAGGGTGCGTCGGCTCCCGGCAGGCGGCCCGCCGTCAGCGGGTGCTTCCGTACGAGCAGGACGTGGTCGTCGCCGAGCACGTCCCGCGCCGCGCGCAGGTCGAGCGCGGGCTCGTAGCGGAACCGGCCGGGAGAGCAGGCGAGATGGTCCCGGTAGGTCGGCGCGTACAGGACGATCCGCCTGTCGGGCGCGATGCCGAGATCGCGGCGGACGCGCTCGGCGGTCTTGTCGCGGTCGTCGGCGAAGAGCAGGTCGTTGCGCGGTGAGCCCGCCTCCAGGACCTCGCCCTCGTAGGCGAGCGCGCGTCCCAGGTGCGGGGTGGAGAAGCGATTCGGCGAGACGAGCACGTCCCACTGACGGGAGAGCCTGGGCAGCGCGTCGAGGTGGCCGTGGTCGGCGTAGAGGGTGTCGGTGAGGTCGGTGCCGATGCGCTTGAGGGGCGCGCCGTTCCAGGTCTGTACGACGGTCTGGCCCTCCCGCCTCTCGAAGAAGTCGGGCAGATGGCCCGCCGTGACGATGCGGCGGCAGCGGGCGAGCGCCTCGTACCAGTCGGCGCTGTACTCCTCCACGCCCTTCGCGTCGATGGGCACGCGGGTCTGCTGGTCGTGCGTGACCCACAGATGCTCCACGTCGGCGCCGCGCCGCACCAGCTCCTCGTGGACCGCGCGCGGCGAGTCCCCGTCGAAGTAGAGCACCGCGTCCCACAGCGGCCGGGTGCGCTGCTGCGGATGGTGCGCGGTGCGCAGTCGGTGCTGCCGGTAGGCCCCGCGCTCGGCTCGCGCGAGCACTGAGCCCGCCTCGACGAGCAGCCGGTCGCCGAACCGGCGGTCGACGGTGAACTCCCGCCCGTCGACGGTCCGATGGAGGGGAAAGCCCGCGGAAACGGAGGCGAGCAGCCGCACGGGCACCCCGTCCTCGGCGTGCGTGCCGCCTTCGGCGCCCGCCCCGCCGCGCTCCCGCAGGAACGCGTACCACCGCCCCTCCCGCAGTACCCCGCCCCCCGGCGCCACGACCGCCCGGAAGCGTCCCGCGTCGCGCTCCGTCGGGATGGTCAGTTCCTCGTCGCGGCCGCTGTGCCGCAGGACGAGGTCGGCCTCGCCCCAGCTGGTGTCGGACACCGTGCCCTCGACCGTCAGGGTGCCGTCCGCGGCCCAGGCGATCCGGTCGGCGATCGGCTGCCGGGTCAGCTCGACGACCAGCTGGCCCAGGTCGTTGGCGGAGGCGCACAGCTCGCGGCCCGCGCGTGACGCGTACCGTCCTGGGGGCAGGGCGAGGGCCGCAGCCAGGGACTTCAGCTTGCCGTCCGGAAGGACCAGGTTGGCCTGCCAGCGGTCGCCGTGCGGGGGCTCGACGCCCTTGGGCGCCAGGTGCGGGGTCGGCGCGACGCCCTCCAGATCGGCGATGCGCACGCGGACGTCGAACCGGTCGTCCGTCAGCGTGACGGGGTAGTCGAACTCGGCCGCCGCGTGCTTGTGGGTCAGGCGCAGGGCCGTCGGGCGCAGCCGGCCGGGGAGATGGCCGCTGAGGACCACGCAATCCCCGTCCCGGTGATGGGCGTCGACCCGTGCCACGTAATCCTGGATGCGAAGGACAAGCCGCCCCTTGCTGAAGCCGAGGACCAGGCGCAGACCTTCGCCCAGTTCGCGTACGACGGACTGGGCGGACGAGCCGTCCAGGGGGCGCACGGCAGCCCGCCGCACCGAGTGGTGGCCGGCGACGACCACGCCGAGCAGCCAGTTCCCCGGGCGCCACTTGCCGCCGGTCCTCAGCTGCTCCGGGTCGATGGTCAGCTCGAACCCGGAGAGGTCGTAGCAGTGCAGCTGCTGCCGGGAGTTCTCGGTGGCCTGCGGCGCGGCGACCGTGCGGCAGGCGACCTTCCTGAACTGCCCTTTGCTGTGCGCCGACTTGAGGATCGCCGCCTTGACGGAGTGACCGGGGCGGGTCGCCTCCAGGTTGCGCACGTACGCGTATCCGCTGATCCGCAGGAGGCCGTCGTCGCCCCAACCCGCCTCGGTCACCCGGGAGATGACCGGCAGCTCGCGCCGCCCGAGCCGGGCCAGGTCCTGCGGCACCCGGATGTGACCGCCCGAGCTCTTGGGGTAAGCGGCGCTGCGCCGCAGCACGCCACGGACCTGGAAGGCGCTTCCGTTGCGCTGCTCGAAGGTGAGGAGATCGATCAGGTCCTCGGTGCGTCCTTCGCGTACGAGATGCCATTTGACGCGCAGGGCCACCGGGAGCCCCGCGATGACGCCCGGGTCGGCGCGGCGCACGAACGCGGCGGCGTCTTTCATGAAGGCGGCGCGGTACTCGGGGCCGCCCATCGGCAGGCCCTCCAGGAAGTACACGAAGTCGTCGCGCAGGCAGGACACGTCGTACGTCCTGCGCATCTCGGGGTCGTGCTCGGCGAGGAACTTGCTGACGTGCGCGCAGGCGGCGATGCGGTCGCGGACGCCCTTGACGTCGGTGCGCCGCCGGGTGATGGAACCCTCGCGCACCCGCCAGTAGTAGACGTGGTCGGACAGGACGTCCACGGCGCCCGCGAGGAAGTGCGCGGGGATCATGACGGGGGTGTCCTCGTAGAGCTTGCCCTCGGGAAAGGCGAAGCCGTGCCGGGCCCAGAACGCGCGGCGGAAGACCTTGTTCCAGGCGACGCGGTCGGCGAGGAGGTCCAGGTCGCGGCTGATGTGGGTGCGCGAGCGTGGCTCGGTCAGCCATTTGTACTGCCAGGCCTGTTGCCGCCCGCGTTCGTTGAGCCGCCAGACGTTGCCGCTCGCGAAGTCGGACCCGGTGGAGTCCAGGCTTGCGGTCATCCGCGCATACGCCTCGTGCGGCACGATGTCGTCGCTGTCCACGAAGGCCAGGTACTCGGCGGTCGGGTTCGCGTGCCGCACCCCGGTGTTGCGGGCCGCGCTGAGCCCCGCGTTCGGCTGGCGCACATAGACGAACCGCGGATCCTTCGCGGCGAACTCGCGGGCGATCCGCGGGCTGCCGTCCGTCGAGCCGTCGTCGACGAGCACGGCCTCAAGGTCGGCCATGGTCTGCCCGGCGATCGACTCCAGGCACTCCTCCAGGAACTCTTCGACGTTGTAGATGGGCACGACCACGCTGAGACGGGGCTGCACGGCGACCGGCCTTTCGTACGCTCCCGGGGATGGGAGTAAGCATGGGAGCAATCATGGGATTACGGGCGTATTCATACCTTTTGCCCCTTCCGGACTCCTTCTCGTCAATCCCTTTGCCTTCCTTCACCCCAATGAGTGAGGCAGGGTCTTCGACAGGCCGTGTCCGGCTGGCTACCGTCGGTGCCCATGTCGCGCTTCTCGGTTGTCGTCCCCGCCCATCGCGTCCAGGGCTACCTGCGGGAATGCCTGGACTCCGTGCTTGACCAGAGCTTCGGTGACCTGGAGCTGATCGTCGTGGACGACGCGTCGCCCGACGCCTCAGCGGCGATCGCCGTGCAGTGCGCGGAGCGCGACCCGCGCGTACAACTCGTCCGCGCCCCCGCACAGGCCGGACCCGGCCCGGCCCGCAACATCGGCGCGGACCGCGCCACCGGGGACTATCTCCTCTTCCTCGACGGCGACGATCTGCTGCTGCCGGGCGCCCTTGAGGCGATCGCGGCCGCCCTCGACCGGTCCGGCGACCCGGACGTGCTGCTCACAGGACACGACCGCGTCGACTGGTGGGAGAACGTGCGCGCGGGCGGCGACGACCCGGCCGGCGACCCCCTGGCCGTCACCGTGGCCGCCTGGAACCGTGTCTTCCGGCGCGTCTTCTGGCAGCGCCACCGCCTGGTCTTCAGCGACGGGCCGTACGAGGACGTGATCCCCGTGCACCGCGCGATCCTCGCGCCGGGCGCCCGCGTCGCCGCGCTGGCCGAGCCCTGTGTGCGCTGGCGCGAGCGGCGCGGCGGCAGCTTCGCCAAGTCCCCGGGGCGGGCGCACTTCGCGGTCGTCGGGCGCTACGAAGAGCTGCTCGCCGCCGCCGACCCGGCGGGCCGCGAGCGGCTCCTGCCGCACGCCGCCGCCCATCTGCTCGCCGTCCTCGACGACCCCGGCCGCATCGCGCCGGGCGACCGCCGCGACTTCTTCCGCGCCGCGTCCCGCCTGTACCGCACCTATGCGGCCGCGCCGCCCGCCGACGCGGGCGAGAAGGCCCTGGCCGACGCCTCGTTCGCCGCCCACGAGGCGCTCCGCAAGCGGGAGTCGCGGCGCGATGGCGTCGCCCGGCAGCTCAAGCGCCAGAAGAAGAAGCTCCGCGCCCGCGCCATGCGCGTCACCTACCGCACCGACCTACGCCGCCCCCTCGACCCGCGGCTCGCGGTGTACGGCGCGTACTGGAACCGCGGCATCTCCTGCAACCCGGCCGCCATCCACGCCAAGGCCCGCGAAATCGCCCCGCACATCAAGGGGGTGTGGGTCGTGTCGAGCCGCAACAAGCACCGGGTGCCCGCCGGTGTCGAGTACGTCATCGAAGGCTCCCGCCGCTACTGGCAGACGATGGCCCGCGCCACCTACCTGATCAACAACTCCAGCTTCCCCGGCGGCTTCACCAAACGCCCCGGCCAGGTCTACCTCCAGACCCACCACGGAACCCCGCTCAAGAAGATGGGCCTCGACCAGCGCCGCTACCCGGCGGGCACGCACGGCATCAGCTTCCAGAAGGTCCTCGACCACACCGACCAGTGGGACCTCAGCCTCTCCGCCAACCCGCACTCCACGGAGATCTGGGAGCGGGTCTACCCCTCGACGTCGTACGAGGCCCTGGAGGCCGGCTATCCGCGCAACGACGTCTACTTCACCGCGGCAGAGAGCGAAGTCGCCTATATCCGCGAAGGGTTGGGGGTCGCGGACGGCAGGACGGTGCTGCTCTACGCGCCCACCCACCGCGACTACCAGAAGGGCTTCCTGCCCCGCGTCGACCTGGAGCGCTTCGTGCGCGCGCTCGGCCCCTCGTACGTCGTGCTCGTGCGCGCCCACTACTTCTACGGCGCCGAAGCGGGCCTGCGCGCCCACCCCCAGCTCATCGACGTCACCGGGCACGCGCGCGTGGAGGAGCTGTGCCTGGCCGCCGACGCCCTGGTCACGGACTACTCGTCGCTGATGTTCGACTACGCCTGCCTGGACCGCCCGATCATCACGTACGCCCCCGACTGGCAGGCGTACCGGCTGGCCCGGGGAACGTACTTCGACCTGCTTTCGGGCCGACCGGGGGAGACGCCCGGAGCCGTCGCCACCACCGAGGATGAGCTGACGGACCTCTTCCGGAGCGGCGGCTGGGACACGGCCGAGGCGACGGAGCTGCGCGCGGCGTTCCGGGCGCGGTTCTGTCCGTACGACGACGGGGGCGCCGCCGAGCGGGTCGTGCGGCGGCTGTTCCTCGCCTCGTCGTAGGCGTTGGGGATCAAGTAGCCGGTGTTGGGGGAATGTTGGGCGCCGCCGTGAGGATCTCTTCGCGGGCGGCGACATCGCCGTGCGCGCAACGTCCCGACACAATCAGAGGTGCACACCTGATGCGACTGAAGACCACCCTCTCCACCCTGGCAACGGTCACGGCTGTCAGCGCCGCCGGCCTGCTCGGCCTGTCGGCCACTCCTGCTGCCGCGGCCGGTGTGGACTTCGAGTACGGGCGCAACTCCCAGGCCGCCGAGATCGACGCCTGGAAGGACAACCGGATGCGCGCCTCGCAGACGTGGCAGATCGACCCCCTCGGTGACGGCAGCAAGGGCGACACGCTCTGCGTCAAGGACCACTGGAAGGAGGGGTGGTACGTCGTCGCCACGACCAGCAAGGGCCACCGGGCGAGCACCAAGGGGCACACCGCGGGCTACACCAAGTGCGTGACGAAGAACGTGGCCGAGGGCAAGAAGTTCACCATGCGGATGACCCTGGTCGGATCGAACGGCGGCACCATCAAGTCGGCCAACTACACGATCCACGGCTGACGCGACGTCACATCTCGTACGGCGAGCGGACGGGGAAGTACGCCGTCAGGAACGCGCGGATGGCGAGTGCCGTCTCCTCGTCCGCGAGCTCGCTGTCGGGGGACTCCCCGATGCAGAAGGCCGTCTGGTTGCGGGACTGCAGCAGTTGGCCGAGGCGGGCGTGGTCCGCGCGCCGCCCGATGTCCACGAAGTCGTACGCGATGTCCCCCGGCACCGCGCGGCCGGTGAGATACGCGTAGTGGTGGTGCAGGGACGACACGAGCGCGAGGTCGCCGTTCGAGCGGAAGCGGCTGCGCGCGGTCGCTTCCAGCTCGTCGGCGAACCGCTCGGTGAGCTCGGCGAGCACGCCGCGGCGCAGGGCGTAGGGCGCGTGGAAGAAGCTGTGGGTCGCCGTCCTGCCGAACTCGCGGCGCAGCAGCTCGCGGTTGTTCTTCGCCGCCGCGAGATAGCCCTCGTCGTCCGGCGACACCGGGAGGGCGGGCACGGACGCCGTCGACCAGAAGAAGCGGGCGGTGCCGGAGCTGAGGAAGAAGGTGTCCGGGGTGGTGGGGCGGCCCAGGAACATGTCGTCGTTGAAGTAGAGGAAGTGCTCCGACAGGCCCTCGATGCGGTGCAGTTGGCTCTCGATGGAGTGCGAGTTGAAGGTGGGGAGCGCGGCGTCCGGGTCGGCGAAGAGATCGCGGTGGTCGACCACCGTCACGTCCGGGTGGTCCGTGTTCAGCCAGCAGGGCGTCTGGCCCGCCGTGACGAGGTAGATGTGCCGGATCCACGGTGCGTACATCGCCAACGAGCGCAGTGAGTACCGCAGTTCGTCGCGGTTGCGGAAGCGGACCGCGCCGTGGTCAGCGGACGAGCCGTCGTCGGGGCCGCCGAGCGCGGCCTCGCGGCGGGCGCGCCACTCGGGGTCGGAGTCGTCGACCCAGGTGTAGACGGCGTCGATGGGGAAGTCGACGTCTCTCATGAGGAGTTGGGAGAAGACGTCGAGGGTCGGATAGGTGCGGTCGGCGACGCGCAGGGTCGCGGTGGGGACGAGCGAGGGGAGTTCGGCCCCGGCGAGGGTGGTGCCGAAGGGGGCACGGCGGGTGTCGGCCCCGGGGTCGATGCGCGGCCAGAACGCCACCGTGCAGGCCTGGCCGGCGCCGTGCCGCAGGGAGAGCGTCGTGGTGGTCACCGGCTTGAAGACCCGGACGCCCGCGACCTCGCCGATGCGGTCGAGGCGTTCGGCGAGCACCACTCCGGGGGCCGCGTCGCGCGGGTTGACCAGCTCGGCGTAGACGGGCTGGCCGTGCAGGGACCCGGCGAGCGCCTTGAGGGCGCCGTCGCGCTCGTCGTCGGCCACGGCGATGGTGTGCGCGGTGCCGGCGTCGCGGACCAGGACGTACGGGATGTCCTGCGCCTCCAGGGCGGTGGCGGTGAGTTCGAGGTTCCAGTCGGCCATGTCGGGCGCGAGCACGTCGTCGCGCCGCTCGGCCAGGCGGCCCACCGAGCGGATGAGCAGGCCGCCGGTGTCGGCGGCGGCGATCTCGTCCTCGCGGGCGCGCTCGTCGGTGTCGGGGGCGGCGTCCAGCGTGTACGGGGTGGTCGGGCGGAAGCCGCTGCCGCCGGACGCGACGCCGAGCGCCACCCGGTCCGCCCGGTCGCACAGCCGCTCGGGGGCGGCACGCCGGGCCACCAGCCGGGAGTACAGCTCCTGCCAGCGCGCGGTGACCTCGGCGGAGGAGAAACGGGCGTAGACGCCTTCGCGCGCGGCACGGGCGTAGGACCGCCGGGTCTCCGGGTCGCCCATCAACTCGGCCATGGCAGCGGCCAGTTCACGTACCTCGCCGGGCGGTACGAGCAGTCCGTCCACGCGGTGCCTGACGATCTCGGCGGGCCCGGTCAGGACGTCGTACGCGACGACGGGCACCCCGGCCGCGAGCGCTTCGAGCAGCACCAGCGGGAACGCCTCGTTGTGCCCGGCGGTCATCAGACTGAGCCCCGCCTTGGCCCACTCGGCGGCCATGTCCTGGCAGGGGCCGAGGAGCTCGACGCGGTCCTGGAGGCCGAAGCCGTCGACCAGGCGGCGCAGCTGCTGCTCGCGGTGGCCGCCGCCGAAGATCCGCAGCGTCCAGTCGGGATAGGCGTCGGCCAGCTCGGCGAAGGCCCGTACGGCGTGGTCGACGCGCTTCTCGCCGGTGAGCCGCGCGGCCATGACGATGACCTTGCTCTCGCCGTCGGCGCGCGGCCGGAAGCCGTCGGGCACCGCGTTCGGGATGACCGCGAGCTCGGGGGCGGTGACGCCGAGGGACTCCGCGATCCAGTCACGGGTGCGGTCGGTGAGGGCGACCAGGGCGTCCAGGCGCGGCGCGTGCAGGAGCAGCGGCTCGCCGGAGGGGCCGCGGCGCTGCGTCGGGCGGTGCTCCTGGTGCACGGTGACGACGTGGGCGGGGACCAGCTCGACGGCGGCGGCCATCAGGGCGGGCGTGGTGGTGACCAGGACGTCGGTGTCCAGCGTCGCGAGGGCGGCGGCCATCTCGATGTCGGAGAGCCGGTCGAACGCGGGCTCCCAGCACGGCCTGATCAGCTCGCTGGGCAGCGCGGCGAGCGTCCGGCACGCCGCGTCGTCCAGGCGCGAGCCGCGCACCGGCCGCTCGGGGGTGGCGGTGCGGTCCACCAGATAGCGGACGGGGAGGCTGCGGGCCTCGGGGAAGAACGGCTCGGGGCGGGTCCGGAAGACGGAGATGACCTCGACGTCGTGCCGGTCCGCCAGATGCTGCGCCTGGGTGTAGGTGGCCAGCTCGGTGCCGCCCATCTCGTCGCCCCAGCCGAGGAGGTACGTGATCTTCATGAGGTCTCCTGAGTGAGGTCCGGTCCGGGCCCCGTCATGACGCCTGATCCGTGATGTCCCGGCAAGTGACCGCGAACGCCCCGGACTTGGTGAAGTGCGCGTGCGCCCGGACGAGGGCGCCGCCGGGGAGGGCGAAGACGCGGAAGGGGGTGGGGAAGGCGGCGGCGGGATCGCGTACGTCGTGGAGCCGGCGCCCCAGCGGCAGCGGGCCCTCGCCCGCGTCCGTGTCGCCCTCCACGTGGAAGTCCCACACCCACTGGCCGGGGCTCGCCCCCGCCATCTCCCCGAGCGGCAGCCGGAAGCTGAACTCGGCGCCCTCCCACAGCGCCCCCACGGGGACGGTGACCCCGTCGCGCCGCCGCACCGCCCTCGCCCGCCAGCGCCGCCCCGCCGCCGTCCTGACGAGCCGCCCGTGCACGGTGATGCCGTCGCCGCCGGGCACGAACCGCACCACCTCGGCACGCGGCCGCGACCGGGTCACCTGCAGCACGGCACGGCCGCTGCGGCACCGGACGATGCGGATGAGCGTGCCGGTACGGGGGTTGGGGGCATGGCGGACGGTCGGTGTGGGCGGCAGGGGGGAGGGCCCGTCGATCCCGATGCCGCGCCGCCGCACCCGCCCCCGGGCGTCGGCCGTGACCAGCGTCAGCCGCCAGACGCCGTCGCCGAGGCGGGGCGAGCCCGCGGGGCCGCCGCTCTCCTCGTCGAGTACGTCGCGCAGCGTCGCCGTCCCGGTGAGCAGCGGCCCCCCGTCGGTGTGCCGTTCGAAGGCGAGCGGCACGCGGAAGCGCCGGTGCCCGCGCGACACCAGAAGATGCGCGCGTTCGATCCGCTCCCCGTCAGGGGCGGTGACCGCGAGGTTGAGCGTGCGGCTGTCCCGCAGCGAGAGATGCACGGGCGGCGGAAGCAGCCCCGTCCGCCCGGTGGTGCGGCCCGCCGCGGCACGCTCCGCGCGGAAGCGGGTCGTCCGTGCGGTGGCGAGGAGCCGCCTGAACCCAATGTGGCGCATTGCACCACTTTGCCCGATGTTCACTCGCGGGCTCGGCGTGGCCGCGTACGGGTCACCCGGGTGGCGCAGGAGGGCGTGACTCGTCGGAGGGTGCGTGGGATAGGCCCTCCAATGATCATTCCCCGTACGCGGCTTCGGCTGTCGCCGCACCTCCATGTCCCCCTTGCCCCGAGCCCCGGTCCATCGCTCACCCGGCAGCGCGGGCACAGCAAGCCCGGCCGCAGTCCCGACGCGCCCCGCGTCGACTCCCTCACCGGCCTTCGCTTTCTCGCCGCCCTCGCCGTCTTCGCCCACCACTTCACCGGACTCAGCGCCCAAGGCGGTGTCGCCCACGCGCCGCTGCTCTTTCCCTACTCCACGATGGGCGTGCACGGCGTCGGGTTCTTCTTCGTCCTTTCCGGCTTCCTGCTCACCTGGGGGCACCGCCCCGGCGCCCGCGCCGGCCTGTTCTACTGGCGCAGGATCGGCCGCATCTGGCCCGCGCACCTGGCCGCCACCGTGCCCTGCGTCCTGGTCTTCTCCTTCTGGGGCGGCGTCCCGACCGACCTCTTCAGCTGCGTCGCCTCGCTGTTCCTCGTGCAGGGCTGGTTCCCCGGTGTCGTCCCGACCCTGCCGGGCAACCCCGTCTCCTGGACCCTCGGCGTCGAGGCCTTCTTCTATCTGCTCTTCCCCTGTGCGATCCGCGCCGCCCTGCGGCACCGCACCCGCACCCTCGCCCTCGTCGCGGCGGCGGGCCTCGCCGCGATGTGGGCGGTCAACTGGTGGGCGGACAGCCACCTTCCGGTCCACACCGCCGAGTGGGTCATGCGGCATCCGGTGGCCCGGCTGCCCGAGTTCGCCGTAGGGATGGTCTGCGCGCTCGCCCTGCGCCGGGGGCATCGATTCCGGCTCGAACCGCCCGCCGTCGTCGCCGCCTTCGCCGTGTACACCGTCGCGTACTGCCACCGCGAGGCCTGGGCGTGGCCGCACCTCGCCGACCAACTCGCCTGGACCGTCCGGCCGTTGGCCGCCGTCTTCGCCGCCCTCCTCATCACCGCGTACGTCCAGCGCGAGCTGACCGGCCGCAGGGGCTGGCTCTGCTCGCGCCCCATGGTGCTGCTCGGGCTCTGGTCGTACGCCTTCTATCTGCTGCACCAGACCCTCAACCGGCTGTTCATCGAGGCCTGGGGCCGCCCGCAGCCCGAGAACTCCGCCCTGTTCACCCTGATCGGCGTCGCCGCCGTGGCGACCGCGCTGTCCTGGGCGACGTACACGTACATCGAGGAACCGGCGAGGAAGTGGTGGGCCCGGCACACACCACGCCGGCTGACCGCCAAGCAGGCCGCCGCGGAGGTCAGTTGACGGCGTGACCCTTTGGGCGGATACGCGTTGAACGCGGGCACATCGAACACCCCTGAGGCGAACAACCCCTGAGCAGAACAATCCCTGAGCCGAACAATCCCTGTGCTGGAGGAGACGTGCACCAGTCCGCGTACGAACAGATGGAACTCTGCGTCGAGCAGTACATGCCCAAGGGGAAACGTCACCGGGTGGTCGACCTCGGGGCCAGGATCTCCGACGGGCAGACCCGCACCCACAAGGCCCTGCTGGAGGGGCACGACACGGAGTACGTGGGCGTCGACGTGCTCGACGGCCGCAATGTCGACGCGGTGATGACCAAGCCGTACCGCATCCCCGTGAAGTCCCGCAGCGCCGACTTCCTCATCTCCGGGCAGGCCTTCGAGCACATCCCCTTCTTCTGGGCGACGATGCTGGAGATCGCCCGCGTCCTGAAGCCGAACGGCATCGCCTTCGTGACCGCGCCGTCGCGCGGCCATGTGCACGACGCGCAGGACTGCTGGCGCTACTACCCCGACGGATTCCGCGCCCTGGCCGCGTACACCCGGCTCGAACTCCGCGAGGCCTACACGGACTTCCCGCCGATGAAGGGCATCCGCCACGCCTACGGCAGCATCGACGCCAAACACGCCTACTGGGGCGACTCCGTCGGCGTCTTCCAGCGGCCCGAGCGCTACCCGAGGCTGACCATGGCCCTGGTGCGGTCCACGACGCGGTGGTGGGCGAACAAGGTCGGCGGCGTCGAATCCGTCCCGCTGCCCAAGCCCGTCGAGGGCCGCGCGCACTGCGGAAGGCCGAAGGTGGTGGCCCCGCGCTCGGGGGACGAACAGCCTGTTTCGGCACCAAGTCAAGCCAGCTGACACCAGGTTGACGAAATGTGACATCACGGATGAGTAACGCGTACTGTCCGCTCCCATGGCATGGCGACGCGCAGTGAACGGTGCTCTCAAGCAACTGACCGGATACCAGCTCACCCGCAACCCGGTGCCGGCCCAGCGGCCGACCGCGCCGGGCGCGGCGAAGCCGGCTCCGGCCTCGAAGTCGAAGGCCCTGAAACTCCCCGCGGACTACGACGACGAGGCGAAGGGCATCATCCGTGCGGTGAAGGCGTACACGATGACCTCTCCCGAACGGCTGAACGCCTTCATCCTGGCGACCCGGCACGTCGTCCGGCACGGCATCCCCGGCGACATCGTCGAGTGCGGTGTGTGGCGCGGCGGTTCGATGCAGGCCTGCGCCAAGACGCTGCTCGCCGCCGGCGACACCGAGCGCGACCTGTACCTCTTCGACACGTACGAGGGCATGACCCCGCCCACCGAAGAGGACCTGCGCCGGGACGGCAAGTCCGCCGAGGAACTGCTCAAGGTGCAGGGCAAGGACCGGCCGATCTGGGCGGTCGCCTCCCTCGACGACGTCAAGTCGGGCTTCGCGAAGGTGCCGTACCCCGAGGAGCGCGTCCACTACGTCCAGGGAAAGGTCGAGGAGACCGTCCCGCGCGAGGCGCCCGAGAAGATCTCCGTCCTGCGCCTCGACACCGACTGGTACGCCTCCACCCGGCACGAACTGGAGCACCTCTACAGCCGGTTGGTCAGCGGCGGCGTTCTGCTCATCGACGACTACGGCTACTGGCAGGGGTCGCGCCAGGCGGTCGACGAGTTCCTGGACAAGACCGGCGAGCGGCTGCTTCTGCTGCGCATGGACGAGGGACGGATCGCCGTCAAACCCTGAACCGGACACACCTGTCATCGAGCCCCGTACCCGCAGGCCGACCGGCCCTGGGGCCGGGGCGCCACCCGGGATCACTCGTAAGGCTCTGGGGGGGTGACCCGTGAG
>NZ_JBHYIG010000140.1:0-24885 GCF_042740015.1 Streptomyces sp. NPDC059037 | reverse complement strand
GTCCAGTACGAGCGTCGGGGCGGCCAGGTCCGCGTGCGCGGCGTCGGTCAGGACGACAGCGGGCCGCGCGTCGTCGACCATGAAGCGGAGCCGGTCGGCCGGGTAGGCCGGGTCGAGCGGCAGGTAGGCCGCTCCGCTCTTGAGCACCGCGAGCATGGCCACGACCGTCTCGGCGGACCGGGGCAGCAGGATGCCGACCACGCCCTCGGGGCCCGCTCCCCGCTGGACGAGCAGCCGGGCGAGGCGGTTGGCACGCTCGTGGAGTTCGCGGTACGTGAGGCTGCCGTCGCGGTCCTTGACGGCGACCGCTTCCGGGGCGCGGAGGGCGGCGGCGTCCAGCAGACCGGTGAGGGTACGACGGTCCGGGAGCCGCTGCTCGTCCCCTCGGCTCCAGTTGCGTACGGCCGCCAGTTCGGCACCGCCCAGCAGCTCGATGGCGCCCACCGGGCGGCCGGGGGCGGCCACCGCCGAGACGAGCAGACGCTGGAAACGCCGTGCGTGGGCGGCGAGTTCAGGGGTGGTGTATGCGCCGGGTGCGCCGCGGAAGGCTATCCGGGGGCGGCCGTCGGCGGGGTCGTCGTCGATGACGACACGCAGGTCCTCCCCCGTATCGGGCTCGGCGCCGAAGCGGCGGACCGTGGCGGTGAGCGCGCCGAATCGGATGCGCGGGCCGGGGGTGCGGACGTCGGCGACCGGACCGTACAGCGGCCGGCCGGTGTCTGCCGCGGGCGTCGGCCCCGCCGCGTGCACAGCCGCGCGGATCTCCGCGTGCCGCAACCTCTGGTGGGCCCTCACCCGGCCGCTCGCCTCGGTGACGTGCTGTACGAGGTGGCTGAAGCCGGTGTCGGGCCGCACCGTCAGGCGCAGCGGCAGGACGTCATCGGCGGCGCCCGGGCAACGCTCGGCGGCCCTGCTCGGCCGTCCGTCCACGGGCAGTCCGACGACCAGGTCCGTGCTGCCGGTGATGCGGTGCGTGTAGGCGGCGACGGCGGCGACCAGTACGGCCTGCGGCCGGGCGCCGCTGTAGCGGGCGGCGGCGTGGATCCGCTCGGCGTCGGCTGCCGTGAGCGTCAACTCCTGGGACGCGGGACCGGGTTCGGCGGTGCCGGGTTCTGCCGTGCCGGCGAGCGTCACCGGTTCGGTGTGGCCCGCGAGGCGCTCGCGCCAGAAGGAGCGGTCCCGGTCGGGGCCGCTCGACGCGCGGTAGGCGGCCTCCTCGTCGGCGAGCCGGCCCAGCGGTGTCAGGGCGGTGCCGGCGAGCGGCAGCCCCTCGGCACGGGCGGTGTAGATCTCGGCGGCGCGGCGGGTGACCAGCGCGGTGCCGTACCCGTCGAGGGCGGCGCGGTGATGCAGGTGCAGCCAGCGGTGGCGGCGCGCGGAGAGCCGCAGGAGCACCTGCACGGACAAGGTGCCGTCCTCGTCGGGCAGGACACGGGCGAGGGCGGCGCGTGTCCATTCCTCGGCCGCCGCATCGGGGTCGGATTCGGCCGAGAGGTCCACCTCGGGCAGCGGAAGCCCGTCGTCGACCTCGGCCTTGACGGCTCCGCCGTCCGCGCCGCCCGCCGGTATCCGCAGGCGCACCGCCTCCGCCTCCTGCACGACCTGCGCGACCGCCGACCGGAACCCCGCGACGTCGAGCGGACCGTCGATGTCGACGGCTTCCGCGACGTACGGTCCCGGCCCGGACAGGCCCTGAGGGGTGTGCGCCCGGTGCCAGGTCTCCCGGCCCGCGAGGGACAGCTCGACATACGCACCCTGGTGGTCAGCCATGGCTGGTCTCTCCTTGCGGAACGCGCTGGGCGTGGGTCGGGGCCGGGATCTGGGTCCCGGGTTCGGGATAGGGGTAGAAGCCGCCACCCGTCTTGCGGCCGGTGCGGCCCTGCGCCACGAGGCGGGCAAGGAGCGGGGTCGGGCGGAAGCGGTCGTCGCCGGTGTGCTCACGCAGTACGTCGAGCGAGTCGACGACGGTGTCGAGACCGATCAGGTCCGCGGTGCGCAGGGGGCCCATGGGGTGGCCGAAGCACTCCTGGAAGATCTGGTCGACGGTCGCCGCGTCCGCCGTGCCCTCGTCGAGCACGGCGGCGGCCTCGTTGAGGGTCAGCATCAGCACGCGGTTCGTCACGAAGCCGGGCGCGTCGCGGACGACGACACCGTGCTTGCCGATGCCCGCCAGGAACTCCTCGGTACGCCGCACGGTGTCCTCGCTGGTGCCCGGCGCGCGGATGACCTCGACGGTGTCCTTGAGGGGGGCGGGGTTCATGAAGTGTGTGCCGATGACCCGGTCCGGGCGGCCGGTGAAGGAGCCGAGGCGGGTGACGGGAATACAGGAGGTGCAGGACGCGAAGACGGTCTCGGGGCCGCACACCGCATCCAGTTCCCTGAGGATCAGCTCCTTGACGGGCTCCTTCTCCACGGCGCACTCGACGACGAAGAGGGCGTCGGAGAGGTCGGCGAGCTCGGCCGACCAAGTGACGGGCGCGGCCGCGGTGTCCCCCGCGCGCCGCGGGCGGCGCCCGAGCATCCGGGCCAGCTTCATCCCGGCACGCAGCCTCTCGGGTCCGCTCCCCAGGGCGTCCGGGTCGGGGTCGACGACCACGACCGGGTGGCCCGCCTCCATGAAGCACTGGGCCACTCCGATGCCCATGGTCCCGGCACCCACGACGCCCACGGTCGCGGGTGCGGCCGCCGTCGGGGCCGGCTCGGCGTTGTCTTGTTCACCCACGGCTGGGGCCTCCTTCGATCGGCTCCGGTACGTCATCGGGGTACGGCTCTCGGGCGGCGCCGGGGCGCAGCGCGGACAGCGGTGAGTCGGGGGCGCCGACGGCGGCGCGCAGGAGCGCGACGAGGTCGTCGGCGATGGCCGTGACCGTCGCGGCGTCGAACAGCTCGGTGCGGTACTCCACCGAGACGTACAGCTCGGCCGCGCCCGGCCCCTCGGTGACGGACCACGCCAGGTCGTGAACGGTCGTGGCGCGGGGCAGGGTGAGCCGCCCGGTGCCGGGTCCGTGCCAGGGCACGGCACTGATGTCGAGCCCGGCCCGGGCGCCGAAGCCGCGCGGGACGCGGTGGTGGGCGTAGGTGACGTCGAACAGCGGCGTACGACCCGGCTCGCCGGGCAGTCCTGCGGCGCGTGCGATGTCGTCCGGCGGTACGTCGCGGTGGTCCTGCGCCAGCGCGAGCACACGGCGGACCCGTTCGGTGAGCGTGTCGAAGGTGGGATCGCCGCCGAGGTCGACGCGGAGCGGCAGGCCGCCGGCGAACGGGCCGATCAGCTCGCCGACTTCGGGGCGGGCGGCGCGGTCGTCGAGGCGGCGGCCGGGCGATCCGCCGGTGTCCGGTGTCGAGCCGATGAGACCGATGACGGCCTCGTCCGCCCCGGCGCGCAGGCCGAGCAGGGCCGCGATGCCCGCCAGGAGCCGTTCCGCCGTCGCCGTACCGGCGAGGTCTTCGGGGACGCGTACGTCGTGGACGGCGGCCTCGCCCGTGCCGCCTACCGGCCGCGACCGGTCGGCCGGGAGGTCGAGGGCGCGGACCCCGGCCAGCGCGTCCCGCCAGTGGGCGAGGCGCTGGTCGAGGAGCCCGTCGGCGCGCAGTTCACGCTGCCACCGGGCGTATTCCGCGTACTGCACGGGCAGGGCGGGGAGTTCGGCCGGGCGTCCGTCAAGCCTGGCCTCGTAGAGCGCGAACAGGTCGCGGAAGAACAGCTCCGGCTGACCGGCGTCGTAGTCCTCCGGGCGTGTGCTGACCACCAGGACGTGTTGCGAGGGGCCGGTCGTCACCAGCAGGGCGCGCAGGCGCGGGCCGGTCGTGGATGCGCGCATCAGGCGGGCCTGTTCGCGGGCGAGTGCGTGCGCCGAGGCGAGCGGGTCGGTCTGGTGCGCGGTGGTGGTGAGGGTGAGGGCGTCTCCTGTGCCGGGGCGGCGGGAGCGCAGTACGTGGTGGCGTTCGGCCAGGTCGTCGAGGGCGGAGCGGAGGGCGGCTTCGTCGACTTCGCCCTGCAGCTGGAGGCAGCCGGAAACGGGGGACGCGTCGCGTGCCTCAGTGAGCTCGGGCTCCGGCTTCGCCTCCCGGCCGGCCGGGAGGTCTCCGTAGCGGATGTCCGCGTCCGTCGCGGCGGCTTCAAGCAGCTCAAGCAGCGCGTCGCAGAGGGCGGCGACCGTGTCCGGGTCGAAGAGCTGGGTCGCATACTCCACCACCACGTCCAGGGACTCCTCCCCTGCCCGTTCGGCGACGACCATCGTCAGGTCGAACTTGGCCGTGCCCGGCGGCAGTCCGGGAAAGTACGGGCCGGTGTCCTCGTCGCTGTTCGGGCCGAACAGGTGCTCGCCGATGGCGACGTCCGGCGGCAGCGTCTGGTGGACGTACATCACGTCGAAGATCGGGTTCCGGCCGGAGTCACGGTCGGCGACCTCGCGGACGATCCTGTCGAAGGGGATTTCCTGGTGGTCGAGCGCGCCGAGCACCACACCCCGGACCTGGCGCAGCAGTTCCCGGAACGTCGGGTCGCCCGAGAGGTCGGAGCGGAGCGCGACGGTGTTGTTGAAGAAGCCCAGCAGTCCCCAGAGTTCGGGGCGGCTGCGGCCGATGGTCGGTGTGCCGATCACGATGTCCCGCTGCCCCGACTGTCGCGACAGGAGCAGTTTGAGACCGGTCAGCAGGACCGTGAAGAGCGTGGTGGCCTCGGCGGTGCCGACCGCCCGCAGCCGGTTGACCAGTTCGGCGGGGATGGTGAAGCCGTGGGCGGCACCGGCGAAATCCATTCGGGTGGGGCGGGGCCGGTCCGTGGGCAGGGCGAGCGCGGGCGGGTCCGCCAACTGCTCGCGCCAGTAGTCGAGTTCACCCTCCAGGAGTCCACCATCCAGCAGGTCGCGCTGCCAGCGGGCGTAGTGCCGGTACTGCACGGGCAGCGGATCCAGGCGGTGTACGCGGCCCTCGCTCCTGGCCGCGTAGAAGTCGCGCAGCTCCTTCGCCTGGATCTGGGGTGCCCAGCCGTCGTTCACGGCGTGGTGCATCACCCAGCACAGGAGGTGGTCGTCGGGCGCGAGGCGCACCACGGTGACCCGGACCAGCGGGTCGCGGGCGAGGTCGAAGACCCAGTCGGTCGCCTCCTTGACGACGGCGCGAGCGGCGGCCTCGGGGTCGGAGGCGGCGGAGAGGTCCTCGTACCGGAAGAAGTCGCCGAGTTCCGGGCGCACGGTGAGCCGGGGGCGGCCGTCGGTCTCCACGAAGTTGGAGCGCAGGACCTCGTGGCGGTCCGCGAGATCCCCCCAGGCGAGGCGGATGGCTTCAGGGTCGAAGGGGCCGCGGTGCCGGGCGACGCCGGGGAGGTTGTAGAGCGTGGTGTCCGGGTCGAGCTGGTGATGGAACCACATCCGCTCCTGCCCGTACGAGAGCACGAGGTCGTCGCCGGCGACGATGGGCGGCAGGCGGTGACCATCGCTCGCGCCTTGGCCTGCCGGGACGGTCCGCGGCGGGGTGGAGGCGGGTGTCGGAGAGGGCGTGGAGTGCGTCTGTCGCGTCGGTGGGGTGGGTTCCTGCGGCAGCCGGGCGGTGATGGCGGCGGCGAGGGCACCGACGACGGGGTGGTCGTAGACGTCCACCAGCTTGAGATGGACGCCGTAGCGCTGTCGTACGTGCTCGACGAGCTGGAGCGCGATGATGGAGCTGCCGCCGATCGCGAAGTAGTCGTCGGTGGCGGCGACTTCGTCGGCGTGCAGGAGCTCCGCGAGGGCGCCGCGGAGCCAGTCGGGCACCGTCGCCGATTCGGGCGCGGATTCGCCGCCGGGTGTGGGGGCGGAGTGGGGTACGGGGGTGGGGGCGACGGGGAGCGGAGCGGGCGCCTTCGCGGCCCGAGTCGCCGCGGCAGGCGCTTCCGCGACCTGGGCCGTCGGGGCGGGCGCGGCCTGGGCGGGCGCGGCCACCGCGAGCCCCGGTGCCCCCGCCGTCGGGGCGGGCGCCTTCGCCGCCTGAGCCGCCGAGGCAGGCGCTTGTGCCGCCTGACCCGCCGAGGCGGGCGCCGCCTGAGCCGGCGCGGCCACCGCGAGCCCCGGTGCCCCCGCCGTCGGGGCGGGCGCCGTGGCCGGCGACTGCGGGCTGCGGACCCAGCAGGGCACACCGTTCAGGGGGCGCACCGGCAGAGGGATCCGGCGGCCCGGGGTGTTCGCGTACCCGAGCGTGGCCGTCAGCTCGGGCCAGTCGACGGCGTGCCCCGTCCGGTAGAGCCGGGCCAGGACGGTGAGCAGGCCCTCCTTGTCGGAGCCGAGTGTGAGGACCGTTGCGTCCGGGCGGTCCGCGAAGTACTCGCGCAGCTGGTCGCCGAGCTCGCCCCGGTCGGCCAGCTCGACGAAGACCACAGGCCCCTCGCCGGTCTCGGCGTCGGCCGCCGCGCGCAGTCGCTCCGGGTCGGCCGGCTGCGCGCTCTCGCTCTCCGTACGCGCCAGCGCCGCGCGGTCGGCCTCGGACAGGCCGCCCTGGAGGTGGCGAACGGTGTACCGGGCGATCCCGGAGCTCATCAGCCCGTCGGGAACGATCCCGGACCGGGTGAGCCGGGCATGCGCGGCGAGGTGGCGCCGGACCAGAGCGGCGCGGTCGGCCGGGACGGGCAGGCCGTCCGGCAGCGGCGCGTCCGGCTCGGTCCAACTGCCCGCGTCGGCCCGGGACCCAGCCCCGTACTCGTACTCGTACTCGTCGAATGTGGCGTCTCCCGAGAAGAGGAGCACCACGCGCGGCCGCTCGGCCACGCCCTCGGCCGGTGCGAGCCGTTGCCATGTCACCTCGGCCGCGAGCGCGACCGCCAGGTCGGCGGTGCGGCGCACCACCGCGCTCACGCGGTACGGCTCGTGGTCCCGCCCTTCGTTGAGCGTCCGGGCGACGTCCGCCAACGGCCTCGTACTGTCGCGGAGTTCGAGCGAGAGCCGTTCGCACTCGGCGACAAGACCGGCCGGAGTGCGGGCGGACACACCGACAAGCCGGGCCCCGCCGTCCGCCTCGGCCTCCCGCACGGGAGCGGGCGCCTGCTCGACGACGCAGTGGGCGTTGATGCCGCCGAGGCTGAAGGAGCTGACGCCCGCCCTGCGCGGCCCTGCCTCCGCCGCCCAGGGCCGTACTGTCGTGACGACGTCGAGGCGGGCGCCGTCCAAGTCGACTTCCTCAGCGGCCTGTTCGAAGTGCAGCGAGGGGTACAGCTCGCCGTGGTGCACGCTCAGCACCGTCTTGACCAGGCCGGTGATCCCGGCAGCGTGGTCGAGGTGCCCGAGGTTCGTCTTGACCGATCCGATCGGCAGGGCCGTCGCGCCGCCCGCCCTGGCGAGCGCGAGGCCCTCCGCCTCGACCGCATCGCCGAGCCGCGTGCCGGAGCCGTGGGCCTCGACGTATCCGGCGGTGTCGATGTCCAGGCCCGCGCCGCGCCAGGCCTGGGCGATCACGGCGGCCTGGGAGCGGGCGCTCGGCGTGGCGATGGTCGCGGAGTGCGCGCCGTTGTGCACGACCGAGCTGCCCCGGATCACCGCGTACACGTGCGCGTCGTCCGCGATAGCCCGGTCGAGCGTGGTGAGCAACAGCACGGCGCCGCCCTCCCCGCCGCCGGCGCCGTCCGCCGCCTGGTCGAACGCGCGGGACCTGGCGGTCGGCGAGCTGATGCCGGGGAAGTCGGCGACGGCCTCGACGGGCGCGACGACCGGGCGCAGGCTCACGCCGCCCACGACCGCGAAGTCCGCGTCGCCGTCGCGCAGTTCACGGCTCGCCTGGTGTACGGCGACGAGGGAGCCGTTGCAGCCGGTGTCCACGCCGTAGCTGGGGCCGGTGAACCCGAAGAGGTGGGAGATCCGGGCGGGCAGCATGCAGGGGATGTTGCCGACCATGGTGAGGGTGCCGGGTTCGCGGACCAGCGAGGCGTAGCCCGTGTGCGGCGAGCTGAAGACCACGGCGGTGCGGCTGTCGCGCAGCGCGGCGGGGGCGTATCCGGCGTTCTCCAGGGCCTCGTGGGCGAGGTGAAGGGCCAGCCGGTGCTGCGGGTCGGTCACCTCCGCCTCGCGCCGCGAGAGCCCGAAGTGCGCGTGGTCGAAGAGATCGATGCGATCCAGGTAGCCGAGCTCCGGATAGGTGACGGAAGGGTCGAGACCGGTGGACGCGATGCGCTCGGCGGGGATGGGGCGCACCGAGTCGACCCCGGCCAGGAGGTTCGCGCGGAACGCGGCGATGCTGTCTGCGCCGGGAAGGCGCGCGGCGATGCCGATCACCGCGATGGGGGTGCGCATGGGGCGTTCTTCCTTCACAGTTCGTAGGCGGCCGGGGCGTTCGGGGTGCGTGCCGGGATTCCGGGGGCAGGGCCTTCGCCGGTACCGGGACCGGCCCCGGTCCCGGTCCCGGTCCCGGTCCGGCTGACGATCGCGTCCGCCTGCGCGGAGATCGTGATGAGGTCGAACAGCTCCCCCACGCGCAGCACCCCTGGCCACTGCTCGTTCAGACGGGCGTGCAGATCGATGATCTTGAGTGAACTGCCGCCCACCGCGAAGAAGTTGTCGTCAGGACCGATGTCGGAGTGGCGCAGCACGGCCGCCCAGATCTCGCCGACGGCGCGCTGCGGTCCGCTCCACCGCGGGTGGCGCGGGGCGCGGCCCGCTCGGGCTCGGGCGAGCGCGCTCAGGGCTGCCCGGTCGGCCTTGCTGCTGGTGTTGAGCGGCATGGCCGTGAGGGGTACGAACTGAGCGGGCACGGCCTGTTCCACGAGGTGGTCCAGGCAGTGCCGGCGCAATGCGGCCGAGGTGTCCGAGGAGGGCGGCGCGATGCCCGGCGCGGCCGGTGTCCAGAAGGCGACAAGACGGGACCCGCCGCCCGCCTCTTCTGCTCGGCCCGTCTCGGGTTGGTCCGACTCCGCTTGGTCCGACTCCGCTTGGTCCGCCTCGTACAGCACGACTGCCTGTCCCACAGCCGGATGGGTCTCCAACACGCTCTCGATCTCGCCGAGTTCGACGCGCAGGCCGCGCACCTTCACCTGGAAGTCGGTCCTGCCGTAGTAGTGCAGCGCCCCCCGGCCGTCGACGAGGGCCCGGTCGCCCGTGCGGTACAGCCGGGTCCCCGGCAGCCCGAAGGGGTCCGCGACGAAGCGTTCGGCCGTCCTCGCGGGCTGCCCCGCATAGCCGATGGCGACGAACGTCCCACCGACGTACAGCTCGCCCACGGTCCCGGCCGGGACCTCGCGCAGCCGCTCGTCCAGCACGTACGTGGTGGCGCCCGGCCACGGGCGGCCGATCGGGACGCGCTCCTGGTCCGGGTCGGGGTCGGGCTCGACGGTGCAGGAGATGGTCGTCTCGGTGGGCCCGTACTCGTTGGCCAGGCGCACGCCCGGCAGCAGCCGCCGGTGGGTGCGGACCAGTTCGGGCGTGCAGACCTCGCCCGCGACCACGACCAGGCGCAACGTGTCGGCAAGCAGGGTGCTGTGGTCGAGCAGCGCTCGGTAGTAGGACGGCACCACGATGAGGTGGGTGGCGCGGTGCTCCCCGGCGAGCAGGGCCAGTTCGCGGGCATGCCGCAGTTGGCGGGTGTCGGGGAGCAGCAAGGTGTGGCCGCCCCGGAACGACCAGAACATCCCGCCGAGCATGCCGTCGAAGGAGAGCCGCATGGCCATCAGGTACGTGGAGGGCTCGGTGCCGTAGACGTCGGCGCGCGGCGCGGTGGACGCCGCGAGCTGGGCCCGGCCGACCACGACGCCCTTGGGGATCCCGGTGGAACCCGAGGTGTAGACGAGGTAGGCGGGGGCGCTGTCGGGCACGGGCGGGTACGGGTCGTCCTGCTCCTGGGATCCCGCGGCGACCAGCGCGGGCACGTCGAGCCCCGCCGCGTCGATCCACCGGGACGGTGCGGCAGGTCCGCCCGGGTCCGCCCCGCCCTGCTCGGGCGCGGCGCTCAGCAGGACCGCGCAGTCGGTGTCCCGGCACAGCTGCCGCACGCGCGCCGCGGGCAGGTCGGGCTCCAGGGCGCACCAGGCCGCGCCGACGCGCAGGGCCGCGAGGACCGCGATCACGGCGACGGCGCTCTGCTCGACACGTATGCAGACCACCCGCCCCTGACGCGCGCCGTTCTCCCACAGCAGCCGGGCGAGCCCGGCGGACGCGTGGTCGAGTTGTCGGTACGTCAGCTCTGTCGCCCCGACGATCAGGGCGGTGGCGTCGGGGGTGCGGGCGGCCTGCCGCCGGAAGTCCGTCAGGACGGTGTCGCACTGCACGGGGGCAGCCCTCCCTCTCGTATGCCTCTCAGGCGCGGCTGAGTACCTGGATGTGCTGCTGCCGCTGAGGCGTGGCGCGGGCCGGGTCCACGGCGAGGACCATCAAGGGGCCTTCGGACGCCACTTGTTCGTATCCGGCGAAGCGGAGCGTGACCAGCATGTTGCGGTTGACGTCGGTGGGGACGAAGTGGGCGACGGGTCTGCGGCCGCCCTCCCGCGCCTCGCGGATCAGCTCGGTGAGCAGTACGCCGCCCACACCGCGCGACGCGACCCGGCAGGACATGAGCATCAGCCTCAACACGGCGTCGTCGTGGTGCAGTTCGGTGACGGCGAGGCCGATGACGCCGTAGTCCCCGAAGCGGTCCCGCAGTTGCGCGATGCGCACCTGGTGGTCGGGCGACGTGCTCAGCCCGCGCAGTTCCCGGGCGTCGTACGTCAGTCCCGTGCTGTTCAACTGGTGGGTGCGTACGGTGAGTTCACCCGCACGGTCGAGATCGTCCGAGGCTGCCGGGCGCACCTCCATGACCAGGTCCAGGGAGGCGAGGAACGCCTGCCGGTCGGTGCCGAACTCCTCCTGGGCCTCCCGGCGCCGCCATTCGGTGCGGTACAGCTTGCGCCGCCCGGCCGCCTCGGCGGTGATGTGCTCCGGCTGGAAGTCGGACAGGGCGGGAAGGCGGGCGACGTCCTCGGCCGGGTAGCAGCGGACCGAGGGGAGAGCGGCGGCGACCTCCGCCCGTTCCGCCGGGTCGTTGTCGATGAACGCGATGGTGTCCAGGCCGATGTCGAGGGTTTCGGCGATGTGGCGCACGGCGGCGGACTTGTCGTCCCAGCCGACCTGGACCGCGCAGAACCAGTCGTCGAGGCCTCGCTCGGTCAGATGGCGGGCGATGACCGCGGGGTCGCTGCGGCTCGCGGCCGCGTGCAGCACACCCCGCTTGTCCAGCACGGCGAGGGTCTCCAGCGCTTCGGGGAAGGGGTCCGGGTCGTCCTGCTCCAGGACGACGCCGTCCCACAGCGTGTCGTCGAGGTCCCAGACCAGGCACTTCACGGTCGGGGAAGTCGCGGGTGCGGTCATGCCGGGCCCCCGGCGGTCGGCCCGGCGGTGCCGGGGCGGTACGGGCGCACGAGTCGTTCGGCGATGTGCGTTTCCAGCACCTGCTGCGCTCCTTCGATGATCTCCATGACCTTGGCGTCCCGGAAGTGGCGTCCGCTTCTGCTGTCCGGCTCGCATCCGACGGAGCCGAGGAGTTGTACGGCGTCGCGGCTCACCGAGGCGGCGGCGGACGCTGCCGCGTACTTGGCGACGATGGTCTCGGCGACGCCGAGTCCCGCGCCGCGCGCCCGCGCACCGGCCGCCCGCTCGGCCAGTTGACGGGCCGCCAGGGTGTCGACGTACGCCTTGGCCAGCAGCGAAAGGACCCGTTGGTGGCTGTCGAGAGGGACACCGTCCTGTACGCGGGTCGCGGTGTGCTCGGCCGCGTCGGCCAGGCACGCGTCGGCGATGCCGACACACCCCCAGGCCACGGTGAACCGGCCGTGGTCGAGCGCGCTGCCGACCACATGACTGAGCCCGAGGCCGGACGGGGCGACGAGGTGGTCGCGGGGCACCCGTACCGCGTCGAAGGTGACATGAGCGATCCGCGCGGCGCGCAGGCCGAGCTGGCCGCGTACCGCCTCCCTGGACACTCCGGGGCGGTCCGCTTCGACCAGCACAGTGGCCGGCCTGCCGTCCGTCTGCCCCAGGACCAGGTACACGTCGGCGACCTCGCCGAAGGTGACCCACCTCTTGCGTCCGCTCACCGTGACCGTGCCGCCGGCGCCGGTGTCGTCCACCTGGGTCTGGACTGCCCCCAGCGCACTGCCCGCGCCCTCTTCGGTCGCGGCGAATCCGGCGGTCAGCTCGCCGCTCGCGAGCGGCACAAGCCACTCGTCCCGCTGGGCGCGTGTCCCCCAGCGGTGCAGCGCGGCAGCGACCATGCCCTGCACGGTCAGCAGGCCACGCATCGACCCGCACACCCCTCCCAGGAGCGCGGCCGTCTCGCCCAGCGCCGCGGGGCCGATGCCCGCCCCGCCGTACGCCGTGGGCAGATCGGCGGCGAGCAGTCCCGCGGCGGCCATCTCCTTGCGTACGGAATCGGGCAGCGCCCCCTCCCGGTCCCAGTCGGCCGCCGCTTCCTGAACAGCCGATGCCAGCTCCGCCGCCGCGCGCAGCACGGCTGCGGCCCGGCCGTCGGCGGGTGCTCCGGCGTCAGACACGGTCGTCGCCTAAGTCCGCAGGGGCGGCCTCGCCCGTCTTGCGCAGCACGAGCCGGGTGATGTTCCCCGCGGTGCGGAAACTCTCCACGTCGAGGTCCTCGACCTCGACGGTGAGGCGGAAGGTCCGCTCGACGAACGTGACCAGCTCCAGTGCGAAGAGCGAGTTGGCGAGGCCCAGCGCGAAGTAGTCGTCGTCGGGCCCGACGGGCCGGTGCAGGGCGGCGGTGAGGAAATCGATGACGACCCGGGTGATGTCCTCGGGGACGGCTCGGGCGGCCGCGGTGTTCCGGGTGTCATGGACGGGGTTGGTCACGCCACGGCCTCCTGGGGACCTATTTCGACCAGCAGCAGGCTCCAGGCCGCCACCGGGCTGACGTTGATCAGGACGACACGGTCTCCGGTCGCGAACTCCTTGCGCTCCAGGGCCGTATAGAGGTTGAGGAAGACGTCGTTCGGGCCGAGGTGGCCGTAGCGCCGCAGGTTCTCCCGGCATACGGAGTGGATCTCTATGCCCAGTGCTTCCTCGGTGAAGGTGTGGCTTCCGGCGGAGAGGTTGTGGCTGAAGTAGCCGCGCACGTCGCCCCGGTCCAGGCGGTTGCGCTCAAGGAGCTCGCCGAGGAGCTCCGTCAGCCTGTTGCGCGTCTCCATCGCGAGCTGGAAGGAGTAGCCGCGCAGGTCGGTGCACTCCTCGCGCCACTGCGCGGTGGGCCGGTCCCGGTACTTCACGTGGAACAGGTCCCAGTACTGGCCCTGGGTGCGCTGGACGACGTCGAGGATCCGCACCGGGCCGCCGCGGGACACCACCAGGGCGAGCCCGCCGTCGCCGTTGACGGTCACGGGGTGCCGGTAGCGGGTCGCCGCCGCGGGTCTGCTGCCGTGTGCCACCAGGACGTGGTCCGCCGACCGGTCGGCCGCGAGCAATCCGCGGGCCGCGAGGAGCGCGGGGGTGATCGATACGCAGCCGAGGCCGCCCACCGAGAAGACCGTCGCCGTCTCGGCGCCGAGCAGGTGCTGCAGGCGGGTCGGCTCGGAGCTGAGGAGGGTCTCCGGTGCCCGGGACTCCACCAGGATCAGCCCGCTCAGGTCCCTGGCGGTCAGCCCGGCCTCGTCCAGCGCGCGGCGGGCGGCGCGCTCGGCGAGACCGACGGCGCCCAACTCGTCGTCGACGCGGACGGTTTCGATGCCCAGGCCCTGGAGCGTGCGCTGCGCCGCCTCGTCCCTGGCCGTCAGGGCCGAGACCTCGGCGGTGCGCTCCGGCAGGTACCAGGCGGCCGAGCGCACCGCGATGGGCTCGGCGGTGCTGCGACTGGCATGCGGGGTCATGTTTCCCTCCCTCCCGTGGTTACGGCTTGTCGGATGCTTGCGTGCTCGGTGGTCACGGCCCGTCGTGCGCTACGTCCTGCCGTGCGGGGCCAGTGATGGCGGGACTCGGATGCCGTGTTCGCGGCGCAGCGCGGAGAGCGCGGCCAGATGGCCTGACATCCCGTGCACGCTGGGTCCCGGAGGCGTGGAGGCCGAGCAGAGGTACAGGCCGGGCAGCGGGACCTTGTACGGATCCCACTGCGCGGCGGGGCGCAGCAGCGACTGGCGCAGGGTCATGGCCCCGGCTCCGATGTCGCCGCCGACGTAGTTGGGGTTGTATGTCTCGTACTGGGCGGCGCTCACGCCGCGCGCGGCGACGACGGTGTCGCCGAAACCCGGCGCGTACCGCTCGATCCGGCGACGGACGAGGTCGACGGGGTCGCGCGGGTCGCCGTGCGGAACGTGGGCGTAGGCCCAGACGGGACGCTTGCCGCCGACGGCCCGGCCGGGGTCGGTCGCGGCGGGGTCGACGAGGAGTACGAACGGCTCGGGGTCCCGGGTGCCGCGTACGGCCGCCGATTCCGTACGGAACATGTCGGCGCGGGTACCGCCGAGGTGGACGGTGCCGGCCCGGCCGGTTTCGGGGTCGGCCCATGGGATGGGTCCGGACACCAGGAAGTCGACCTTGGACGCCCCCGGTCCGTACCGGAAGCGTTCCAGGGCCCGTCGGTAGCGCCCGGGAAGCCGGTCGCCGGCGATCTGGAGGAGCCCCTTGGGGCTGGTGTCGAGCAACACCAGGGGTACGTCCCCGAGTTCGCCGAGGTCCTTGATGTGCTGTCCGGTGTGGATGCGGCCGCCGTGCGCGGCGATGTCCGCCGCGAGGGCGTCGGCGATGCGGCCGCTGCCGCCCCGGGGCAGCGGCCAGCCCGTGCTGTGCGCCAGGTGTCCCAGGAGCAGCGCGACGGCGCTCGCGGCCGGCGAGGGGAGTCTGCCGACGGCGTGCGCGGCGACACCGGTGAGCAGGGCACGAGCCCGCTCGGTGCGGAAGGGCAGCCTGGTGGCATGGGCGAGGACCCTGGGCGCGAGGAGGAGCGGCGCCGCCAGGTCGTCGGGGACGGCGCGCTGGCCGGAGAGGATGAGGTCGACGACGCCCTGGCTGTGTGCGGCGAGCGGCGCCATGAGCCGCCGCCAGCGTCCGCCGTCCGCGCCGAGTCCGGCGCTGGTCTGGGCGAGGTCGCGGTGGGCGAGGACGGTGTCCTCGCCGAACAGCGGGTGGGCGTAGGGGATGTCGGGCTGGAGCAGCTCGACGCCGCGTGCGGGCAGATCGAACTCCCGGAAGAAGCGGGACGCGGCCGCCATGGGGTGCACCGCCGCACAGATGTCGTGCACCACGTCGGAGTCGAAGAGCGGCTCGGTGCGCAGACCGCCGCCGAGCGTCTCGTGCGCCTCGTACAACTCGACGCTGAGGCCCGCCCGCAGGAGCGTGACAGCGGCGGCGAGCCCGTTGGGGCCCGTACCGACGATCACCGCGTCCGTCATGCGACGCCCCTCTCGCTGGTCTCACGGAGGGCTCGTACAAGGCCCTCCGTCGGTCACACGCTGGATACAAGCAGCACCCGAGAGCCCTCGATATGGCGCAGATCACACCCCTAAGCGGAGCTGACCCTTCTGGATGCTTGACATTCGTCATGACTCCGCGATGACGGATGCCACCATGATCCATGCCGCAATTGCCGCCTTGACCTGCAATTTCGCCGCATCGATCGACGACGCGGACACCGTCGACGCAGAGAATGTGACCGACGCCACACGAGTTCGGGATCGAGCTTCCCCGCTCCGCAGGGGTCGCTCCGCAGGGGTCGCTCCAGGGGTCAGATCCAGCCCTGCCGACGGGCGACATGGGCGGCCTCATGCCGGTTCGCCGCCTTCAGCTTGCCGGCGATCCGCGAAAGGTAGTTGCGTACGGTCCCGGGGGACAGGACCGCGCGCTGCGCCACCGTGTCTATCGGAGCCCCGTCCGACGACAGCGCCAGGATGTCCGTCTCCCGCCGGGTCAGCGGGGACTCTCCCGCCGAGATCACCTTCGCGGCCATCTCCGGATCGACATAGCGGGCGCCCTGGTGAACCTTTCTGATGATGACGGCCAGTTCTGTCGCGGACGTCGTCTTCGGTACGAATCCCCAGGCTCCCGCCGACAGGGCCGACGCGAGATATCCGGGCGCCGTGTGGGAGGTGACCACGACGCACCGTATGGAGGGCTGGGCCTGCTGCAGATCCCGGATGACACTGATTCCGCCCTTGTCGGGCATGCTCAGGTCCAGCACGCAGACGTCCGGAACAAGCTTCTTCGCCAACTCGGCGGCTCTCACACCACCTGCGGCCTCACCGACCACTTCGAGGTCTCCCTCTGCCGCCAACAGCGCGGAGAGTGCCCCCAGGATCAGCTTCTCGTCATCGGCCAGGAGGACTCGAATCCGCACGGCTCATTCCTCTCGCGCAAGGGGGACAGTGACCAGGAGGCGGTACGTGCCGCGAAGCTGAGGCCCGTGCTCCAGGCGCCCTCCCAGCGGTGCGACGCGCTGCTTCAGCCCGTCCATGCCCGTACCGGGCTCCGGTCGCCGGCCCGGCATGTCACGCACACCGTCGTTCACCACCCGCAAGACGCACTCCCGCGCTCCGCCCGCGCCGGACACGGCCAGCGTGATCGTGCAGGCAGTGGCGTCGGGCGCGTGCCGTATGACGTTCGTGGCCGCTTCCCGCACGGCCCAGCCGAGCACCTCCCGCACCTCACCGGGCAGGCTCGGGCCGCAGTCCTCATCGGTGACCTCGCACCGGATGCCGGAGGCCCGGAGCAGGGAGCGCGCGCTCTCCAGCTCGTCGTCGAGCGGCGCGGTGCGCACGGCGTTCACCACCGCCCGCAGCTCGCTCTGTGACATCCTCGCCAACACCTGCACCTCCTCCATCTCCTCCAACTTGCCGGTGCGCGCGATGAGTTCGGACTTGATCGCGATGACGGCCAGATGCCGCCCCAGCGTGTCGTGCAGATCGCGGGACATCCGCAGCCGCTCCTCGGCCACCGCCAGCAAGGGGGCCACACCCGCGGCCGTCTCGAGCCGGGAGATGACGGAGACAGGTCGCATCGCATTGCGGACGGCGAAGACGACGGTCAGCAGGACGCCCCCGGCGACCAGCGCCGAGGCCACCGGGGCGTGCGGGCTGACGGCGGCGGCCACCACAACACACGTGGATCCGGTGAGCAGTTGAACGCGCAGCGGCAACTCGGCCACCGCGACGGCCGCGGGCACGACGGCCATTCCGGAGAGCGGGACGACCTCCGCCCGCGCGAAGGCACCGGTATAGGGGAGCAGCCAGAGGCAGGCCAGCCACACGGCGGCGGGGGCGAGCAGGGCGAGCGGCGGGACCGGATAGGGGCATCCGGTCCACACCGGACGCAGCAACGCCCCCAGATGAAGGGCGTAAAGGACGGATACGAGCCCGAGGACGGGGTGCGGATCGGGCATCTCCGCAATCAGAATGAAAACTAAAAGGGGTGCGGTCAGACAGACGGCGAGTCCCTGCCGGGTATGCCTCGCAAGCCTTTCGGCATCCCGGCGTGTGGCGTGCAACTGCGTGAATTCCATCGGAGGCCGGCTCGAAACCCGATCAGGGAGCGGGGCGGATGCGATGGGCGGGTACGGACAGGACTCGGGCAGGTAGGGCAAGACGAGCCTCACAAGGTAGGTGCATCACGCAGTCGGAGGCATGGGGCAGACCGGCCCCATCGCACCGCGGAGGGGGATCCCCGCCCCAGCGGGACGGCACCCGAATCCGACGTGATCAATGGCGCGCGCCCAAGAGAGCGGCAGCCAGGAGAGACTTATGTGCTCAAAGAGACTTCTGCCCGGGGGAACATCGGGCGTCGGCGGCGAAGGCCGCACAAGGGTGCATCGGCGCATCTCGCGTCGCGTGAAGCCTGAAAGTAGACATGAAAATCCCCCTGAACATGCCGTGCTGGAGATACATCCGCGTGATCAGCCGTTCGCACCGAATCCTCACCGCCCACCCGCACAAGTGTCAACTATTGGTGGCACCCTCACGAAGCCTCCCGAATGACCTGCCTGATGACCCACCTGATGACCCGCAACTCTCCGATGTAGGGGAGCGCCTATGTGAAGCAGGTCGGGCCCTCTAGACTCCCCTGACCCCCCACGCCCTGAGCAGACAAGGAGCTTGGCTGTGAGTGAGAGTGGTGACGAGCTGGCCCAGCGGGTGGCAGTGCGCCTGGAGCGCCTCTTCCAGAACGTCATCCCAGCCCGGCTCGGCCGGCCATGGACGAACCGGGAAGTCTCCGAGGCCACGGGCGTGGCAGTGGGCCGGATCGCCGGCCTTCGCCGCGGCCGACCGCTCGAACCCCTGCACCGCGACCCTCCGCAGGAGCACATCTCCGCACGCTTCACCGACCGCCTCAACCATCTCCTGGCGCAGCGCGTGGACGAGCAGGGGCAGCGCTATTCGCTGCGGGCGGCAGCCAGGGCATCGGGGATGTCCTCGACGTATCTCGACAAGCTGCTGGAAGGCCGCAGCCAGCCCACACTGTCGAAGCTTGCGCCGCTGGCCGCCTTCCTCCGGATCGGCATCGACGCCCTCCTGACGGACGATCTGGGCTCCATCGCCCACCACTTCGGAGTCCGCAGGGAAGCCCTCACCTACGACAGCGGCGAGCTGGTGGTCATCGAGCTCGAAGACACCCTCGAGGCCCTGGCCGCCTATCGCCGCATCGCCCACAATCCAGCCGCCGTGCAGATCGCGTTCCGCATGGCCGGCCTTCCCCCGGGACAGGCGTCCGAGGTCGCTGCCGCGGTGGAGAGCCTGCTCGCAGACCCGGACCCGGACCCGTCCCCGCACGACGCCGCCTCACAACCCCCCGGCCCTCATTAGCCCGACACCACCGATACGGCATTTGCAAACGCGCCGAGCGGCCAAATATTTCGCACCCGTGTCCAGGACGAGGCGGGGAGCCATAGGATCACCCGTACGTGGCCCTGACCAGACCACAGGCGTCCAGACCATACGGGGGCAACATGCGAATAGGCCGTGAACGGCGGCGCGCAATCAGGCTAATTCGGGAACTCGATCTTCCGGAATTGCCTGTGCTAAAGGATGTAATCGAATCGGTGGCACGAGCGCGGGACAGACCGGTCGAGGTCGCCTACCGCCGACTCCCCTCCGGTCTCACCGGCTTCTGCGCGCAGTTGACCCACCGCGATGTCATCGTCATCGGCGACAGTGCGTCCCCCCTGAACAGAATCCTCACCGGCTGCCACGAACTCGTGCACCTGTGGCGCGGGCACACTCCGACGCCAGGCGCCCTGTTCGACAGCGCCACCGCGCGCACGCTGCTGCCCGGGATCCGTCCGGACGTCGTCCGCGGGGTCTTGATGGGGCGCTCCCACTACGGAGCGCCGCTGGAACGGGAGGCCGAGGTGGTGGCCACCCAGTTGGTCACCATGCTGGACCTGCGGGCGGATCAGATCGGCAACGCTCAGCTCGCGGCCTCTCTGGCCCATCGCAGAACCGGTGTCTGATGACGGTCCTCAACACCGTGTACGTCGTCCTCTACTTCCTCCTCTGCGGGGTGTCGGTCCTGACGGCGGCCAGCAAGATCCTCGCGCTGCGCAACAACTTCTCCCGCTCTCTGTCCATCCTCGCCTGGGGAACCCTGCTGGCCGCCGGTTCCTTTCTGATCATGTATCCCGCCGTCTACCGGTGGATCGGAGCCGTCTCCGGCATCCCCACGCTCGGCGCCCTGCTGATCTATCTGTGCATCTTCGGCTTCGCCATCAACTCGCATGTGCTGGTGCGCCTTTGGAGCCAGGACCACGGCGTCGTCTGCCCGCTGGGACTACGCCGCCTGGCCCGCCCGGCCACGCTGTATCCGCCGCTCGGCATTGCCATGGTCGCGCTCTACTTCACGGCTTCCTTCAACTTCCCGCAGGAGCTGCGGACGGGCCGCATCACCGCCGAAACCCACCCCCTGGCGGTGTACTTCTTCGCCACCACCTGGGTGGCCATCGCCACTCCCCTCCTTGCCACCGCCAACCACTGCAGCAAGATCCGCATGGCCTGCCAGTCCGAGCACCCCTCCATCAGCCGGGGCCTGCGCGCAGTCCAGATCGGGGCGCTCCTCCTGGGGTCCTCGTACGCGCTCAAGCTCGTGCCGCTGACGGCCAGTTCCTTCGGCGCCCATCACATCGACGTACTCCACCTCGGCACCCCTCTCCTGAGCGGCGCCGGCACCCTTCTTGTGCAATACGGCTATCTGGCACCGGCCCTGGGCGCCTGGATGGACGAGCGCCGTGACTTCCGCACACTCCGCCCCCTGTGGAAACTGACCATGCAGGCCAGTGATCCACGCCTGGCACTCGCCCCGCCCGGCCCGCTCACGGAGAAGCTCGCCCTCAACGTCACCAAGTGGTACCTGCCCCGCCGCATCATGGAGATCTCCGACGCCATCCACGCTCTTCACCCCTGGATGCGCCCCGAGCCCGCTGACCGCGTCCGGCAGTCAGCCCGCTCCACCCCCACCCCGGACCTCACGGCCGCCTGCGCGGCCGCCACGCTCATCGATGCGATCACCCGCAAACGACAAGGCGTTCCGCCCCGGCCGGACACCCCCACGACTCCCCTGCTCTCGGTCCCGCCGGCCGAGGAACGGGCCCACCTGGTCCGCATGGCCACCGCACTCCAGCACGCGTAAGCCCTGGCGCCCCGGGCCGAGCGAGGCCGGCGGAGGGAAAATCCCTGAGTCCGCCTCCGGTGTTCGCTGTACGTTGTAGAGGCGCGCCGGAGGGACGGCGTCGCGCTGGAGTATCCCAGCTCAGATCCCGTTTTGAGGTCTACCCACCGTGTTCCTGACCATCAGTACCACCGGCACCCCTGAACGCCCCGCGACCGACCTCGGGTTCCTGCTGCACAAGCATCCCGACAACGCGCAGCGCTTCTCCACCTCGCACGGCACGGCGCACGTCCTCTACCCCGAGGCGACCGCCGAGCGCTGCACCGCGGCGCTGCTGCTTGAGGTGGACCCGGTGGCGCTCGTGCGCCGGGGCAAGGGCAAGGGGCGCGGCGGTGCGGCCGACGCGGCACTCGCGCAGTACGTCAACGACCGGCCGTACGCCGCGTCCTCGCTGCTCTCCGTCGCGATGAGCACGGTCTTCAAGAGCGCGCTGCGCGGCGTGTGCAACGCCCGTCCCGAACGGGCCGCGGCCCCCATGCCGCTGCGCATCGAGGTGCCCGCGCTGCCCGCGCGCGGCGGCGCCGAGCTGGTGCACAAGCTGTTCGGTCCGCTTGGCTGGGACAGCGTGAGCGCCGAACCGGTCGCGCTCGACGAACAGTTCCCCGAGTGGGGCGACTCGCGTTACGTACGCCTTGTCCTGGAGGGCGAGTTGCGGCTCGCCGACGCACTGCGGCAGCTGTATGTGCTGCTGCCGGTCCTCGACGACGCCAAGCACTACTGGGTCGCGCCCGACGAGGTCGACAAGCTGCTGCGGGCGGGCGAGGGCTGGCTGGCCGAGCACCCCGAGCAGAAGCTGATCACCAGCCGCTATCTGTCGCGCCGCTGGGGTCTGACCCGGCAGGCGATGGAGGCCCTTGAGCTGGTGCGGCTCGCGGAGGCCGACGACAGCGAGGTCGAGGAGATCGACAACGCGGTCGACGAGACGACAGACACCGAGGAGAAGCCGGTGCCGCTCGCGGTCCAGCGGCGCACCGCGATCGTCGAGGCGCTGCGCGCCGCCGGAGCGGCCCGGGTGCTCGATCTCGGCTGCGGGCAGGGGCAGTTGGTGCACGAGCTCCTGA
This sequence comes from Streptomyces sp. NPDC059037, assembly GCF_042740015.1. Taxonomy (NCBI): domain Bacteria; kingdom Bacillati; phylum Actinomycetota; class Actinomycetes; order Kitasatosporales; family Streptomycetaceae; genus Streptomyces; species Streptomyces sp. NPDC059037. The sequence goes on along the minus strand of NZ_JBHYIG010000140.1, from coordinate 3,248 downwards.
AGGACGTGCGGTTCACCGAGATCGTCGGCGTCGACGTCTCGGTGCGGGCGCTGACCATCGCCGCGCGCCGGCTGCGCATCGAGCGGATGGGCGAGCGCCAGGCGGACCGCGTGCGGCTGATGCAGGGCTCGCTCGCCTACACCGACAAGCGGCTCAAGGGGTACGACGCCGCCGTCCTGAGCGAGGTGATCGAGCACCTCGACCTGCCGCGTCTGCCCGCCCTGGAGTACGCCGTGTTCGGCTCCGCCAGGCCGCGGACCGTGCTCGTGACCACGCCCAACGTCGAGTACAACGTCCGCTGGGAGACGCTCCCCGCCGGGCATGTGCGCCACGGCGACCACCGCTTCGAGTGGACGCGCGAGGAGTTCCGGAGCTGGGCCGGTGAAGTCGCCGGACGGCACGGCTACGACGTGGAGTTCGTGCCCGTCGGGCCCGACGACCCCGAGGTGGGGCCGCCCACCCAGATGGCCGTGTTCACGATGATCGCCGACGACGGCAAGACGGCCCATGGCAACAAGCCGAGCGCGAAGGAGGCGAAGGCCGCATGACCAGTACCGAAACCAGCACGGGTGCCGACAAGAAGCGCACTCTCCCGGTGACCGACCTCTCCCTCGTGGTCCTCGTCGGCGCCACCGGCTCCGGCAAGTCCACCTTCGCGCACCGCCAGTTCAAGGCGACCGAGGTGATCTCCTCGGACTTCTGCCGCGGGCTCGTCGCCGACGACGAGAACGACCAGAGCGCGAGCCGGGACGCCTTCGACGTCCTCCACTACATCGCCGGGAAGCGGCTCGCCGCCGGACGCCTCACCGTCGTGGACGCGACCAATGTGCAGGCAGAGAGCCGCAAGCAGCTCGTCCAGCTGGCCCGCCAGTACGACGTGCTGCCCATCGCGATCGTCCTCGACCTGCCCGAGGAGGTCTGCGCCGAGCGCAACGCGACGCGCCCCGACCGGGCCGGCATGCCCCGCCACGTCATCGCGCGCCACCGCCGCGAACTGCGCCGCTCGCTGCGCGGCCTGGAGCGCGAGGGCTTCCGCAAGGTGCACGTGCTGCGCAGTGCGGCGGAGGTGGAGAACGCCGAAGTCGTCCTGGAGAAGCGCTACAACGACCTCACCCACCTCACCGGTCCCTTCGACATCATCGGCGACATCCACGGCTGCCGCTCCGAGCTGGAGACCCTGCTCACCAAGCTCGGATACGCCGACGGGGCGCACCCCGAAGGCCGTACGGCCGTCTTCGTCGGCGACCTCGTCGACCGCGGCCCCGACAGCCCCGGCGTGCTGCGCCGCGTCATGGCGATGGTCGCCGCCGGGAACGCCCTGTGCGTGCCCGGCAACCACGAGAACAAGCTCGGCCGCTACCTCAAGGGCCGCAACGTCCAGCACACCCACGGCCTCGCCGAGACCATCGAGCAGCTGGAGAAGGAGGACGCCAAGGACCCGGAATTCCGGGAGCGGGTGCGGGAGTTCATCGACGGACTCGTCAGCCACTACGTCCTCGACGGCGGCAAGCTCGTCGTCTGCCACGCCGGCCTGCCCGAGAAGTACCACGGCCGCACCTCGGGCCGGGTCCGCTCGCACGCCCTGTACGGGGACACCACCGGCGAGACCGACGAGTTCGGCCTGCCCGTGCGCTATCCGTGGGCCGAGGAGTACCGGGGCCGGGCGACGGTCGTCTACGGCCACACTCCCGTGCCGAACACCAGCTGGATCAACAACACCATCTGCCTGGACACCGGCGCCGTCTTCGGCGGCAGGATGACCGCGCTGCGCTGGCCCGAGCGTGAACTCGTCGACGTACCCGCCGAGCAGGTCTGGTACGAGCCCACCCGGCCCCTGGCCACCGAGGCCCCCGGCGGCCACGAAGGCCGGCCGCTCGACCTCGCTGACGTCAGCGGCCGCCGGACCGTGGAGACCCGGCACTCCGGCCGCGTCGCCGTGCGCGAGGAGAACGCCGCGGCGGCCCTGGAGGTCATGAGCCGCTTCGCGGTGGACCCCCGGCTGCTCGCCTACCTCCCGCCCACCATGGCTCCGACCGCGACCTCCCAGGTCGAGGGCTACTTGGAGCACCCGGCCGAGGCCTTCGCCCAGTACAAGGCGGACGGTGTCGCGAAGGTCGTGTGCGAGGAGAAGCACATGGGCTCGCGAGCGGTCGCCCTGGTCTGCCGCGACGCGGACGTGGCGCGCGAACGCTTCGGCGCCGAAGGCCCGACCGGCGCGCTCCACACCCGCACCGGACGCCCCTTCTTCGACGATCCGTCCGTCACCGAGGAGATCCTCGGCCGACTGCGCGCCGCCGTCACCGAGGCCGGGCTCTGGCAGGAACTCGACACCGACTGGCTGCTGCTCGACGCCGAGTTGATGCCCTGGTCCCTCAAGGCATCCGGCCTGCTGCGCAAGCAGTACGCCGCCGTGGGCGCCGCGTCCCGAGCCGTCTTCCCCGGCGCCATCGCCGCCCTGGAGGCGACCGCCGCCCGCGGCATCGACGTCGGAGACCTGCTGGCCAAGCAGCACGAACGGGCCACCGACGCAGCCGCGTTCACCGAGGCCTACCGCCGCTACTGCTGGCCGACGGACGGCCTGGACGGCGTACGCATCGCGCCGTTCCAGATCCTCGCCGCCCAGGGCCGCTCCCTGGCGGCCGTACCGCACGACGAGCAGCTCGCCTGGCTCGACCGCCTCGTCGAACACGACCCGACCGGTCTGCTCCAGACCACCCGCCGTCTCGTCGTCGACACCGGCGACGAGGCGTCCGTCCAGTCGGGCATCGACTGGTGGCTGGAGATGACGAGCCGCGGCGGCGAAGGCATGGTCGTCAAGCCGCTCCAGGCGCTCGTGCGCGACGGGAAGGGCCGGCTCGCCCAGCCCGGCATCAAGGTGCGCGGCCGCGAGTACCTGCGGATCATCTACGGTCCCGAGTACACACGCCCGGACAACCTGGACCGGCTGCGGCAGCGCTTCCTGAACCACAAGCGCTCGCTCGCCCTGCGCGAGTACGCCCTCGGCCTTGAGGCCCTGGACCGGCTCGCCGACGGGGAGCCGCTCTGGCGCGTCCACGAGGCGGTCTTCGCCGTCCTGGCCCTGGAGTCGGAGCCGGTCGACCCGAGGCTGTGAGGCTCCGCCCGCCAACAGAGCCGTCGGCAGTGGGACATTACGTGCCGCGGCCGGCGGCGGCAACACGGGTGGGGCAAACCCCGTGTCTTATACACAACAGACGCTGCCGACGACAAATCAAGTGTAGATATAGGTG
>NZ_JBHYIG010000139.1:0-24938 GCF_042740015.1 Streptomyces sp. NPDC059037 | reverse complement strand
GAGGTCGGCGTACCCGTCCTTGTTTAAGTCGGTCACCGGAGTGGGTGGGTGTTCGGGGGCCGCCGCCGCGGAACCGGTCGTCGCCACGACGGCGAGCGGCGTCGCGATGGCGGCTGCCGCGGCGGCGGCGATGAGGGAACGGCGCACTGGTCCTCCTGTGGGGAAACTGCTGTGACGTAAGGGAGACCAGCGCCTTGGCGGGATGGTTGTACATCGCAGGTTCATCTTTACGGCGCCGGGTGTTGGTGACCGTGCGGGTGCCGCGGTTTCGGCCCCCGCGCGGGCGCGTGGTGGAAGACTGTGCGCAGGGCAGACGGCGGCAGGCGTGCGCGGGGACTTTCGGGGGAGGTGCGGCCCATGGCGTCCGGGGGTGCGGAGCGGCGGCCGTCCATGCAGGAGCTGATACGCCGGCGCAGGCGGGCCGGATTCGTCGGCCGCCGGGATGAACTCGCCGCGTTCCGCGAGAACTTCGACCTGCCGGTGGACGACGAGCGGCACCGCTTCCTCTTCCACGTGCACGGCAACGCGGGCGTCGGAAAGACCTCTCTGGTACGGGAGTTGGAGCAACTGGCCCGCGATCGCGGCGCGCTGACCGCGTACGTCGACGAGGCGGTCGGCAGCGTGCCGGAGGCGCTGTCCGCGATCGGCGCCCAATTCGCCCGCCAGGGGCGGCGGTTCAAGGATCTCGACCGGCTGCTCGCCGCCCACCGCGACCGGCGGCACGAGGCGGAGTCGGTGTCGGCGGCAGCGGCGGCCGCGCTCGAAGCCCAGCAGGCGGCAGGGCCGGGACCCGATCCCGTCCTGAACGCGCAGCCGTCCCCCTCGCCCGCCAGCATGGCCGCCGCCCGCGCGAGCCTGGTCGGCCTCGGCCTGGTGCCGGGCGTCGGCGCCTTCGCCGGAGCGGTCGACCCCGCCCAACTGGCCCAGGGCGCCGACCGGTTGAGGGCGGGCCTGAGCGCGCGCTTCCGTAATCAGGAGGACGTCCAGCTGGTCCTCTCCCCGGAGCGGGTCCTCACGCCGGTCCTGATCACCGAGCTGTCGGACGCCGCGGCCGCCGCACCCTGGATCGTGCTGTTCTTCGACACGTACGAGATCACGGCGCCGATCCTCGACGGCTGGCTGCACGAGGTGATGACGACCGAACGGCACGGCGCGCTGCCCGCCAACGTGGTCGTCGTGACGGCGGGCCAGCGGCCCTTCGACACCACGCGCTGGGGCGGCTACGCGGACTTCATGGCGGATGTGCCGCTCGGCCCGTTCACCGAGCTCGAGTCGCGCGGGCTGCTCGCCGGCAAGGGGGTGGCCGCGGAGCCGGTGGTCGAAGAGGTGCTGCGGCTCACCGGCGGTCTTCCCGTCCTGGTCTCGATGCTCGCCGAGGGGCGCCCGGTCGACCTCGACGACGTGAGCGACCCGAGCGCGACGGCCGTCGAGCGGTTCCTGAAGTGGGAGGCGGACCCCGTCCGCCGGGCGGCGGCGCTGGCCTGCGCGCTGCCGAGGCGCCTGGACGGCGATGTGTTCCGGGCGGCCGTGGACTGCGCGGATGACGAGGCGCCGGGGCTCTTCGGGTGGCTGCGCGCCCTGCCGTTCGTGAGCGACCGCGGCGACCGCGTGCAGTACCACGCGGTGGTGCGCGCGCCGATGCTGCGGCTGCAGCGCAACCGCTCGCCACGGGGGTGGACGCGACAGCAGCAGCGGCTCGCCGAGCTGTTCGGCGGCTGGCGGGCCGAGGCCGAACAGGGCGCCACCGAGGACGACTTGTGGTCCGACGACGCGTGGTGGGAGCTGCGCATCTCCCAGGCGTACCACCAGCTGTGCGCCGACCCGCGCGGCGCGCTGCCGCATGCCTTGCGGGGCGCCGTCGACGCCTGCGACAAGGGCGAGGTCATGGCAAGGCGCTGGGCGCAGCTGCTCACCGAGGCCGGGGACGACGCCGAGGCGGAGGGCGTGGGCCAGTGGGGCCGCGACCTCCTTGCCGAGCTCGCCGACGGCTCACCGGTCGACGCCCTTGGCCTGCTGCTCGACCGGGCCGGGCTCGACACCGAGGGGCAGGCCCTTGCTCGTACGCTGCGCGGCCGTGAGCTGCGCGAGAGCGGCGAGTACGACCGGGCGCTCGTCGAGTACGACCGGGCCGTCGAACTCGATCCGGCGCAGGAGCGGGCGTACTTCGGCCGGGGGTTCACGCACAAGCTGCGCGAGGAGTACGCGGCGGCGCTCGCCGACCTGGACCGTGCCTACGAACTGGATCCCGACGCCGACCGGGTGCTCGCGCTGCGGGGCGAGACCCACCGGCTGCTCGGGGACTTCGACGCGGCGATCAGGGATCTGGACGGGGCGATCGAACGCGACCCGACGGACCCGATGCCCTGGGCGGACCGGGGCGTCGCCCGGCATGCACTGGGCCGGAACGAAGAGGCGCTCGCGGACCTCGACCGGGCCGTCGAGCTGGATGCGGAGTATGCGTGGGCGCTGGCGCAGCGGTCATCGGTCCGCAGCGACCGGGGGGAGCACGAGCAGGCCGTCGCGGATCTCGACCGTGCCCTGGAACTGGCTCCCGAGTGGGCCTGGATCGTACGGATGCGCGGCCACGCCCTGCGGGCCGCGGGCCGGTGGCAGGAGGCGCTCGACCAGTACGGCCGGGCGATCGAACTGGTCCCCGACGACGCCACCGCCCATGCGGGCCGGGGCGTCGCCCTCTCCATCCTGGACCAGGACGACGAGGCGCTCACGGAACTGGACCGGGCCATCGAGCTCGCCCCGGACTATGTGTGGGCGCTCGCCCACCGCAGCAGGCAGCTCTGCTACCGGGACGAATACGAGCGTGCCCTCGCCGACGCCGACCGGGCCGTGACCCTGCTGCCCGGCGACGCCTGGTGCCTCTACTGCCGCGCGGACGCGCTGCACGGCCTCGGGCGGATCGAGGAAGCGGCCGCCGACCTCGACAAGGCCGTCGATGCGGACCCCGACTACGGCAACGCGCGCTGCAAGCGCGGAACCGTCCGGCACGTACAGGGCCGCTACACCGAAGCGTTCGAGGACCTGGACCGCGCCCTGGAGCTGGACCCCGACGCGGGCTGGTACCTCATGCGGCACGCGATCACCTGCCGCGCCACCGGACGGATCGAGCGCGCCCTGGCCGACATGGCGCGCTACAACGAAGTCAGCACCGACTCCTCCTGGGGACATGAGAACGCCGCACGCATCCACCTGTGGTGCGGCCGCCCTCGGGAGGCGCTCGCTGAGATCTCCGCGGCCGTGGCGGCAGGCGCGGACGAGACCGACCTGCTCGAGGAGCTCTCCGCGGTCCACCGCAGGACGGGCCGCTGGTCGCTCGCCCGCGAGGCGGCCCGCCGGATGTCCGACGAGGTGGACCGCCTCGGCTTCCTGGCCCTCGCGGAGAGCGGCGAGCGGGGAGCGGCGGCCGCGGCCCCGCTCTGGCGGGAACTGTTCGCCTGCCTGCCCCGCTCGGCCGACGGGGAGCCGGACGCCGACTCCGCGGCCATGGTCGCCGCGGCCCAGGACGACTGGCCCGCCCTGGACACCCACCTCACCGCCTTCGTCACGTCCGAGCAGGAGTGGGACGACTTGGCGGAGCTCGCCCAGCTCATGACGGAACTCCTCCATGCGCCGGGGGCCGACCGGGCCCGGCTCGCGCCGCGCCTCGGCCGGGTGACGGCGGCTCGGGAGGCGATTCGGGAGCGGTATGCGTGAAGCCTGCGCCGGGGTGTCGGTGTATCGGCGGTCTTCGCAGTTCCAACGGCGAGCGGGCGGTGGAAAACTGTAGGCAGCGCATTCGGGGGCACGGGGGAGGTGCAGCCGATGATGTCCGGTTCTTCGGACAGGCGGCCGTCCATGCAGGAGCTGATACGGCGGCGCGGGCGGGTGGGATTCGTCGGCCGCCATGGCGAACTGGCCGCGTTCCGGGAGAACTTCGAGGTGCCGCTGGAGGACGACCGGCACCGGTTCCTGTTCCACATCCACGGGATCGGCGGCGTAGGAAAGACGTCGCTGGTACGGGAGTTGGAGCAGCTGGCGCGGGAGTGCGGCGCCCTGACCGCCTACGTCGATGAGGCGGTGGGCAGCGTGCCCGAGGCGATGGCCGCGATCAGCTCCCAGTTCGCGCTCCAGGAACGCAAGTGCAAGGCGCTGGACCGGCTTCTTGCCACCTACCGGGAACGCCGCCATGAGGCGGAGTCGGCGTTCGTGAAGGCGCTGGACTCGCAGCAGGAGCCGGCCCCCGAGGGCGCGTCCCCGTCGGCGGGCAGCATGGCGGCGGCTCGCGCGGGCCTGGTCGGCCTCGGGCTCGTGCCGGGCGTCGGATCATTCGCGGGCGCGTTGGACGCGGCCCCGATCGCCCAGGGCTTCGACCGGGTGCGCGCCGGTGTCGGCGCGCGATTCGGCAGCCAGGACGACGTCCAGTTGGTCATGTCTCCGGAGCAGGTCCTCACACCGGTCCTCCTGAAGGAACTGGCCGACGCGTCCGAGGCCGCCCCGTGGATCGTCCTGTTCTTCGATACGTACGAGAGGACGGCGCCGTTCCTCGACGGCTGGCTGCACGACGTGATGCTGACCGACCGGCATGGCGTGCTGCCCGCCACCGTGGTCGTCGTGACCGCCGGCCAGCACGCTTTCGACACCGCCAGGTGGGGCGGCTACGGGGACTTCGTCACGGATGTACCGCTGGGCCCCTTCACGGAGTTGGAGGCCCGCGGACTCCTCGCGGGGAAGGGCATCGTCGCGGAGCCGGTGGTCGAGGAGGTGCTGCGGCTCTCCGGCGGCCTGCCCGTGCTCGTCTCCACCCTGGCAGAGGGGCGGCCGGCCGATCCGGACGACGTGGGCGATCCGAGCGCCACGGCTGTGGAGCGTTTCCTGAAGTGGGAGCGGGATCCCGTGCGCAGGGCGGTGGCGCTGGCGTGCGCGCTGCCGAGGCGGATCGACGCGGATGTGTTCAGGGCGGCGGTGGACGGGGTCTGCGCGGAGTCGGAGGTGCCTGGGCTGTTCGGCTGGCTCCGGGGTCTGCCGTTCATCGGTTACCGGGGCGATCGCGTGCAGTACCACGCGGTGGTGCGGGCGCCGATGCTCCGACTGCAGCGGACGGGTTCGCCCAGGCAGTGGGTCAAGGCACACCGGGGGCTTGCGGCCACATTCGGGAGGTGGCGGGAAGAAGCCGAAGTGGGCCTGGACCCCGAGAAGTTGTGGTCGGACGAGCCCTGGCGCGAGCTGCGGCTCGCGGAGTCTTATCACTTGCTGTGCGCGGGGGTGCGGACGGCGCTGCCGGTTGTTCTCAGGGATGCCGTCAATGCGTGTGACTCGGGTGAGGTGGTGGCGCGGCACTGGGCGCAGGTTCTGGTGGATGCGGGGGAGGATGCGCAGGCGGGGGCGGCCGGGGAGTGGGGGCGCGCGCTGCTGGCTGCTCTGGCGGAGGGGGCGGGGCTTGCTGCTGCGCTTCGGCTGCTGATCGACCGGGGTGGGTTCGATGAGCGGGGGCGGGCCTTTGCGCTGATGGTGCGGGGAAAGGAGCTACGGGAGAGCGGTGCGTACGCCGAGGCGCTGGCCGAGTACGACCGGGCCATCGCCCTCGATCCGGAGCTCGCGCGTGCGCATTACGGCAAGGCGCTCACGTACATGTACAAGGACGATCCTGTCTCCGCGCTCGCCCTGGCGGACCGGGCGGACGAGCTGAGGCCCGATTACACCCCGAATCTTGCCCTGCGGGGCGACGCGTACCGGCGTTTGGGACGCTACGAAGAGGCGGTCCGGGAGTTGAGCCGTGCGCTGGAGCTCGATCCTGCGAATACGGAGATCCTGGTGGACCGGGGCATGTCGCGGTACGGGGCGGGGCGGGGGGACGAGGCGCTGGTCGATCTGGACCGTGCGCTCGACATCTCCCCCGACTATCTATGGGCGTTGAGGTGCAGAGCCCATGTACGCACCAGTCGCCAGGACCATGTGCAAGCTCTGGCTGACATAAGCCGTGCGGTCGAAGTGGCCCCGGAGTGGGCCCCGGTCGCCCATGAGCGTGGCGACACCCTGCGCCAAGCCGGCCGCGCTGAGGCCTCCCTCGCCGACTACGATCGGGCGTTAGAACTCGACGGTGAGTACGCGATGGCCTATGTGGGCCGTGGCGCCGCCCTGAGCGACCTTGATCGGCAGGACGAGGCGCTGGCGGACCTGGACCGCGCAATCGAACTCGCCCCCGCCAATGGCTTTGCGTTGGCCTACAGGTCCATGGCGCACCGAGCCCTGTCCCAGCACGACCGGGCGTTCGTCGACGCCGATCGGGCCAACGACCTGCTGCCTGACAACGCTGGGGTGCTGTACCAGCGCGGTGCGGCGCTGAGCCACCTGGGTCGGTACGAGGAGGCGCTCACCGATCTGGACCGGGTACTCGAACTGGACCCTCGATATGAGGAGGCCCTTGCGGTCCGAGGCGATGCGCTGCGACAACTTGGCTGCTATGAACGGGCGTTTGAGGACCTACACCATGCCATCGAGATCAACTCCGAATTTGCCTGGGCGCTGGAGCGGCGGGCCGCAGCCTGTGCGGTCGCCGGCCGCTTGCATCAGGCCCTGGCGCACCTAGCGCGCTATGCGCAGATCGGCGAGGACCCAGACTGGGCGCACTGCAGGACCGCCGAGATCCATTTGTGGCTGGGGCGTGCAGACCGGGCACTGACCGCCATGTCTGCCGACGGGGTCGCGGAAAGCCCGGAGTGCGCCTGGGCGTTGGCCAAGGCGTACCGCATGACGGGGCAGTGGAACCTGGCACGCAGGGTCGCGTGGACGGTGGGCGAGGGCAATGAGGAAGCGTGGGCGCGGCTCTCGGCTCTGGCCGTGTCCGGCTCCGAGGGCTTGGCGGCGGCCCGCGCGCTGTGGGAGAAAGTCGCCGGTCTGATCCGTGCCGCGGAATCTCCGCCTGAATTGCGCGAGCCTTGGCCGGCGGTGGTTGCCGCGGCCCTCGGCGACTGGGACGCCCTGGACGCCCAGCTCGCGCGCGTCCTCGCCGCGGACACACCCGAAGTGGAGTGGGACGACCTGGCCGAACACGCCGACCTCCTCACGGAGATCCTCCGCGCCCCTGGCGCCGACCGCTCCCGCCTGGCCCCACGCCTGGCGAGGGTCGTCGCGGCGCGGGACGCGTTTCAGGCGCGGTACGCGTAGGCGAGGAAGTCGGCCCAGGTGGTGTGCGCGAAGGTGAGCTGGGGCCCCTGGGTGTTCTTGGAGTCGCGTACGTGGATGGTGTGGGGGGTGGGGGCGATTTCGACGCAGTCGGGACCGTCGGCCGTGCTGTAGCTGCTCTTCCGCCAGGCCACCTCGATGCAGTCGGAGCCAGCCTCGTTGCTGCTGTAACTGCTCTTGAACCACTCCAGCTCGGAGCCGTCGCCCGTAACGGAGTTGATGCTCATGTCTCTCCCAGCAGTTCATCGACGAAGGCCAGTGACTCTCGGGGGGTGAGAGCCTGCGCCCGGATGCTTCCATACTGCATCTCCAAGTACTGCACCTCCCTGGGAGTGGTCACAAGACGGCTGACGTGCTGCACCTCCGCATAGCCGAGGGTGGCGCCGCCCTTGAGCTTGAACAGCCGGAAGGAGCCTCCTAGTCCCGCGTGATCGTCGCGTTCGGTGGGCATCACCTGGATCTCGACGTTGCGCAACTGTCCGATGTCCAGGAGCCGTTCCAACTGGCCCCGATGCACCGTCTTCCCTCCAATGGGCCGCCGGAGCGTGACCTCCTCCTGTACGAAGCTAAAGACAGGCTCTGGCTTCGTGCGGTCGATGACCTCCTGCCGGGCCATTTGGGCTCCGACTTCACGCTCGATGATCTCCTCGGAGTACAGCGGACGCCGCATGCCGAAGATCGCCTGGGTGTACTCCCTTGTCTGCAACAGCGCGTGGATCGTGTGATTGCTGTAGGCGCCGAGCTCCACCGCCTGAGCCTCCAGCTTCGCCAAGTCCCGGACCTTCTTCGGGTACTGGGCCTCCGCCACGTCCTTCTTCATCGCGGCGATTTTCCCGCCCGCGCCCAGGACCTTGTCCGCCTTGTCCAGGAACTCCGGCCGAGGAATCCGCTTCCCCCGCTCGATCTTGTAGACCAGGTTCTCGCCGTACCCCACGGCTCTGCCGAACTCGGCTGCTCCCAGCCCGGCCGCTTCCCGCCAGAGCCTGATCTGGCGGCCGACGGCGATCACCGTCCCCGACTCGTCCTCCGGATCGACGTCCCAGCCGGGCTCGTCCGTACCGTCAGTGTTCACCGCGTCCACCTCCGCCGTGCCGCCCGTCCCCAACGGTTCCTACGCACGCAGCGTCACGCCGGACAGGCTGTACAGGTCAGGACAGCCGCTGGACAGTCACGTACGCATGGGCGTCATCGCTGTTCAGCGTACGCACGCACGGCCACGCTGAGTGACATGAACCAAGAAGTCACCCAAACCGGCGTCCGCACCCGGCAGTTCAGCATTCTGCTCTCAGCGACGCGAAGAGGTGCCCGCCTCGCCCGGCTTCTCACGGAGCGCCAACTCGCCGACTGGCGGCGGCCGTCCGAGGCGGCGGAACACATCGCCGCAGAGCTCGCCGCGAACGCGGCCCTGCATGGGCGCGTGCCGGGACGGGACTTCCGCCTGACCCTCACGCTCGACGCAGTCGACACGCTCCGTATCGAGGTGACCGACCCCCGAGGCGACCGGCTCCCGCGAACCCCGGACCCGGACGGCCCGTACACGGAGTCGGGGCGAGGCCTGCTCCTCGTCGCGGCGTACGCGGACCGCTGGGGCGTGGGCGAAGGCCCCGCCCCCTGCAAGACGGTCTGGGCGGAACTCGCCCTGCTGCCGGATCGCGGCGCGGCGTGACCCGGTGCGGCCCGACGCCAAAGACAAAGAACTGGGTAAAGGGCTGGGGAAACCCCACCCCACCCCGCCCGTACCCACCGTCACCCACAAGGGTGGTCATCGCCAACTCAACTGGCGCTCAAGGGATTTCGTGGTGCAACGTCAGCCGCGAACGAACCACTCAGGACAACCGAACATGAGACGGCCCCCGCCGGGACGGCAATCCCGAACGAGGGCCTGACATCGAGGAAGAAATCAGAGGCTCTTCCCCCATGGCTGAACAGCACCCTAGCGCGCCCCTGCGCGCCCGCACCGCCCGTTCCCGACCCGGCGTTGACCACGTGGTGGAACACCACAGCGAACAGTTCACCGTGGTCGGAAATCACCTCGCCCAGCACGCCGAGCTGTCCCTGACGGCGATCGGTCTGGCGACGCACATGCAGTCCCTTCCCGACGGCGCACCCGTCGGCATCAAGGCGCTGGCGGCCAGATTCCCCGAAGGGGAGACGCGGATCGCCTCCGCCCTGCGGGAGTTGGAGGCGCACGGCTACCTGTCCCGCACCAAGACACGGCTGCCGTCAGGCCGGATCGTGACCCGGACGACCTCGTACAACAAGCCGAAGTCCGTATGCCCCGTCGTGCGCCCCGTCGTGGTCCCCGTGCCGGACCCCGAACCGGCGGCTCCGTCGGAGCCGGACCTCGACAGACACCGCACCGCAGCGGAGCTCCTGTCCGGGCTGCGAGCCCGCGACCCGCGCCTGCTGCTCACCGAGCGGGACGTACGCCGCCTCGCGCCCGCTGCGGCGGCCTGGCTGGAGCGGGGCGTGGCCCCCGCCGACGTACAGCAAACGCTGGCGTCCGGGCTGCCCCCGGAACCCTTGCGCCACCCGACGGCCTTCCTCGCCCACCGCCTCACGGCCCTGCTGCCACCACCTCTCCCCGACACATCGGAGGCGCCCCGCCCGAACCCGCTCCAGACCTGCGAAGGCTGCGACCGGGCCTTCCGGGCCGCACAGCCGGGCCAGTGCCGGGACTGCCGTTCACCAGGCGTGGCGGCGGCGTGAGAACCGGAGAGGCGAGTCTCATGACCAGCTCCGCCCCAGCCCCGCACCGTCGACTCCGCCGGTACCGTACGAGGACCGAACCACCCGCACTGGAGGTCACCGTGAGCGCGCAGCCCGACGGCCCGTACGGACCCCTGATCCCCATGCCTGAACTCACGCCGGACGCGCTGAGGGCAGCGGTCGCCCGTATCGCGCCCAGCAGGATCCCCGCGCTCACCCAGCACCTCTTCGAGGCCACGACGAACGCACAACAGACGCAGAGCCTCGCGCCGCTGCGGGCCTTCGTCCACTCCTGGGCCGTGTTCGTCGCGACCGAGCGGCACCCGGAGCGCGCCGCCCGGCTGCGGGAGCTGGAGCGGATCGTCGGCGAGGGGGAGCAGGACCCGGCGGAGGCCATCGCCGAGATCCGCGAGATTCGAGAGTCGGCAGAGGCCGAGGCAGGCCTATGACGGACTGGACCTGGGATTACAACCCGAGTGCCGAGTACATCACTGACGGACTGCCGCCCGGTGTCGTCGCGGAGGTCGAACGACTTGTCACCGAGCTGGCGGCGCTCGGACACGACGCCGTAAAGGTCGGCAGGCCCGTGGACCGTGAGGGTGGGCTCAGAGAGTTCGATCTTCTCGGCGGGCGCGGCTTCATCAGTTTTCTCGCTGTGCCGCGCCACACATGCGTCTACGTATGCAACGTCACTTGGTGCGGATGATCAGGGTTCCCTGCGGCAATTCCCTCCCCGGTATGAGAAGGCCCGGTGAACTTGAAAAGGCCTGGTGAACGCCGGTCAAAAGTGATCTCAAGGGCGACTCCCTAGATATCGCATCGACCCTGAATCGACAGTTCCCGGTCGATTACAGTGCTGCGCAGACATGCAGGGGGAGAGCAGGGGAGGAGGTGCCGTGAGCACCGCAGCAGCCACCGGGGTCTGGGGCCGCGCCGAGCAGCAGGACTTTCGCAGCCGGGTGCGCGGCACGCTCCTCGGGGCCGCTCTCGGCGACGCGCTCGGGGCGCCCGTCGACGGGCTGAGCCTCGCCGGGATCCGGGAGGCGCACGGCACCGACGGGCTCACCGAACTGGCCCCCGCGCACGGCAGGCGCGGCGCTGTCACCGCCGCCACCCAGCTCACCCTCTTCACCGTCGACGGACTCATACGCGCCCAGGTGCGCCGCGACACCGGGGCCTGGCATCCGCCGACCGATCTGCACCGCGCGTACCGAAGATGGGCCGCCACCCAGAGCGACTGGGGGCCCGACGAGCGCCGCAAGGAAGACGGCTGGCTCGCGAGGGAAGAGTGGCTCTACTCGCGGCGCTCGCCTGCCAGGGCCTGCCTGGTCGGGTTCGCGGACGAGGCCATGGGGACGCTGGAGGCGCCGAAGAACCTGGAGTCGAAGGGGTCGGGGGCCGCCACCCGGTCCGCACCCTTCGGGCTGCTCGTGGGCTGGGAGCCGCAGCTGGTGCTGCAGCTCGCCGTGGAGTGCGCCGTGCAGACCCATGGCCATCCCAGCGCCTACCTCGCCGCCGGGGCGCACGCCGTGCTCGTGCACGGGCTCGCCCGGGGTGAGTCCCTCGACGGCGCCATCCAGCGGGCGCTCGCGCTCCTTGCCGCGCGGCCGGGGCACCAGCCCGTCACCGATGCGCTGAAGCACGCGCTGGGGGCGGTGCGCCAGGGAATGCCGTCGGCCGCCCGCGTGGAGGAACTGCTGGGGGACGGCTCCGCGGAAGGACTGCTCGCCGCCGCCGTGTACTGCGCCCTGGTCGGCGAGGACATCCGCCACGGCCTGCGTCTCGCCGTGAACCACGGAGGTGTGTCGGCCGCCGCCGGGGCACTGTGCGGGGCCCTCCTTGGGGCGCTGCACGGAGAGACGGCACTGCCTCCCGGTTGGCTGACCGAGCTGGAGGGCCGGCCCACGATTCTGGAGCTGGCGGACGATTTCGCGATGGAGATGACGCAGGGGCCTGCGCTGCACGGCCCTGCGGTTTCCGCGCCGGGGTGGCTGGCGCGGTATCCCCGGTAGGGCCGACCTCCTACGGGGTCCCGCTTTTCCGTACGCCTTTCCGTATGCCCGATGTGGGCCCTGTCGCTACCATCCGTTATGGGCCGGTTCGCCCTCCGGAGTGGAGCGCACTGGCACGGCAGCGGACCGCCCGTCCACCCGGCCAGACCCGCGGAAGGCAGGCACGTCACATGCTCAGCACCGACTTCGTCACCGGCGCACCCAATTGGATCGACCTCGGCAGCCCCGACACGGCGGCCTCGGCGGAGTTCTACGGCGGTGTCTTCGGGTGGGACTTCCAGTCCGCGGGACCCGACGCCGGCGGGTACGGCTTCTTCCAGAAGGACGGCAAGACGGTCGCCGGCCTGGGTCCGCTCACCGAGGAGGGCGCGAGCCCGGCCTGGACGGTGTACTTCCAGACGCCGGACGCGGACGCCACCGCCAAGGCGGTCGAGCAGTCCGGCGGGACCGTACGGGTCGAGCCCTTCGACGTCATGGAAGCCGGACGGATGGCGTGCCTCACCGACCCGGGCGGCGCCGACTTCTCCGTCTGGCAGCCCGCCGCGGTGAAGGGCCTCGAAGCGACGTCCCAGGACGACACGCTGCTCTGGGCCGAGCTGCACATCGATGATGTGCCGGCCGCGCTGGCCTTCTACCGCGCTCTGTTCGGCTGGCGGTCTCAGGAGATGGAGGCGCCCGGGATGACCTACACCGTGCTGTCCACCGCCGATGGCGACCAGCAGGACGCCTCGTTCGGCGGCCTCGCCCCGGCCCAGGAGGGCATGGAGCCGCGGTGGATCCCGTACTTCGCGGTGGCCGACGCGGACGCCACGGTCGGCCGGGCGCAGGAGGCGGGCGGCTCGGTCATCATGCCCGCGTCGGACGTGCCCGACGTCGGCCGGATCGCCTGGATCGCCGACCCCCACGGCGCGCCCTTCGCCGTCCTCAAGCCCGCGCCCCGGGCCGCCTGACGGGCTCCTGAAACGCCGGACGGGCTGGTTTCAGCCCGTCCGGCGTTTGAGGACGAACTCGGCGGAGCCGGTGATTTACGGTACGGGGCGCTGCCGGGTGCCCAATGCCTCGTCCTCCGGGGCCGCCGGCGCAGGAACAGCCGCTGAACCGGCGGAGCCGTCATCGTCCGTATTGACGCGCTCGATGATCGCGTCCCGCTCCGGGGTGTCCTCCGGCTTCACGTAGCCGATCAGGATGTAGAGGAAGAGCGATACCGCCAGCGGGATCGAGACCTGGTACTCCAGGGGCACTCCGCCCTCGACGCTCCAGTTGATGGGGTAGTTGACCAGCCAGAAGGCAAGCAGGCCAAGCGCCCAGCTGGTCAGTGCCGCCGTCGGGCCCGACTTGCGGAACGGCCGCAGCAGACCCAGCATCATCGGGATCGCGATGGGACCCATCAGGCCGGCCACCCACTTGATGACGACCGTGATGATGTCCTTGAACGTGGGCGAGTTGACCTGTGTGGCCACCGCCATGGACAGGCCCAGGAAGATCACCGTCGTCAGGCGGGCGGCGATCAGGCCCGAGCGCTCGTTCCACTGCCTGGCCTTCCTGGACAGGACCGGCGCCACGTCCCGCGTGAAGACCGCGGCGATCGCGTTGGCGTCGGACGAGCACATGGCCATCGTGTGGGAGAAGAATCCGACGATGACGAGGCCCAACAGGCCGTGTGGAAGGAGCTGTTCGGTCATCAGGCCGTACGCGTCCGAGCCGTCCGGGTTCTTCGCGTCGACCAGCAGCGGCGACATCCACATGGGGAAGAACAGGACCACCGGCCACACCAGCCACAGCGCCGCCGACAGGCGGGCCGAGCGCGCGGCCTCCTTCGGGCCCGAGGTCGCCATGTAGCGCTGCGCCTGGTTCAGCATGCCGCCGTTGTACTCGAAGAGCTTGATGAACAGGAAGGCGAGAAGGAACACCGTTCCGTACGGGCCGACCAGCGGCTTTCCGTGGCCCGCGAGTTCCGGCTCGTCCCAGACGCCGAAGAAGCCGCCGTGGTCGCCCAGTTCGAGGACGACGGCCACGAACATCGCGACGCCCGCGAAGAGTTGGATGATGAACTGGCCCAACTCCGTGAGCGCGTCCGCCCACAGGCCGCCGATCGTGCAGTAGACCGCCGTGATCGCGCCGGTGATCAGGATGCCCTGGTTGAGCGAGACGCCGGTGAAGACGGAGAGCAGCGTGGCGATCGCGGCCCACTTCGCGCCCACGTCCACGATCTTGAGGAGCATGCCGGACCAGGCGAGCGCCTGCTGGGTAGGGAGGTTGTAGCGGTTCTTCAGGTACTCGAGCGGCGATGCCACGTGCAGCCGTGAGCGCAGCCGGTTGATGCGCGGCGCGAAGAGCCTGGCGCCGATCGCGATGCCGAGCGCGATCGGGAAGGACCAGGTGACGAAGGACGTCACGCCGTAGGTGTACGCGATGCCCGCGTACCCGGTGAACATCACCGCGCTGTAGCCGGACATGTGGTGCGAGATGCCCGAGAGCCACCAGGGCATCTTGCCGCCCGCGGTGAAGAAGTCGCTGACGTTGTCCACCCGCTTGTGGGACCAGACGCCGATCGCGACCATCACGCCGAAGTAGCCGATGAGCACGGCCCAGTCGAGACTGTTCATGTGCCCCCTCCAGGGGTCCGCCTTGTGAACTGCGCAGAAATGCCGTGCACTTCGCCAGTTTCGTGACATACGGACGTGGGCGGCCTTGAAGTGCCCGCTCATCGTGGGTTCGGCCGTGGGGCGCGGACAACCGCCCGTGAGGTCAAGAGCAAGTAAAATCGTTCTGTTTACTGACCTGCGTTCACATCCTTGACCATCATCGGGTACGAAAAGGCCGTACGGGAAGCAAGTCCCGTACGGCCGTGGAGAGTTCCGCCCGCGAGCGGGCAGCGGGGCGGCTACCGCATCAGCTCCCCCGCGTTCACCAGGAGCGACTGCCCCGTGATGGCCCGCGCCCTGTCCGACGCCAGGAACACCGCCGCGTCCGCCACGTCCCCGTCCGTGGCCAGCTCGGGCAGCGCCATCCGCGCCGCGAGCCGGTCCCGTACCTCCTCCTCCGGCACGCCCTCGGTGTGCGCGGTGAACTGGACGTACGCCTCGACCGGCGGGCCCCACATCCAGCCCGGGAGAACGGTGTTGACCCGTACGCGGTGCGGGCCGACCTCGTGTGCCAGCGAGTACATCGCTGAGGTCAGCGCCCCCTTCGACGCCGCGTACGCCGCCTGGCGGACCTGGGAGGGCGCGGCGACGGCCGACTGCGTACCGATGAAGACGACGGAGCCGCCCCGCTCCTTGAGCGCGGGCAGACAGGCCCGGGTCATCCGCAGGGTGCCGAGCAGATTGACGTCGATCACCTGCTGCCAGGTCGCGAAGTCCGCGTCCGCGATGCCCCCGAAGTAGCTGTCCCAGGCGGCCACATGGACCACCGCGTCGATCCCGCCGAAGCGTTCGCGGGCGAGCCGCGCCAGGGCCTCGCACTGCGCCTCGTCGGTGATGTCGGTCGCGCGGTACGCGGTGCGCGCGCCCTCGGGGTCGATCTCCGCGGCCGACTTGGCGAGATTCGCCTCCGTGCGCGCCCCGAGGACGGCACGGCCGCCGTCGCGCACCACGGCGGCCGCCACCTGATGACCGAGCCCGGCGCCGACTCCCGAGACGACGACGGTCTTTCCTTCGAGGAGCGACGACGGCATGGGCGCCTCCCGGCTATGGCAGTTTTGCTGACGGGGCGTCAGAGTATGGGCGTCCACCGGAGGAAGGAAGAGGAAGGCAGGGGAGAGGCATGGGCGAAGACACTCGCAGCGATACGAGCGACACGTACGCCGAACTGGCCGCCGTCGGGCCCTACGGCGTGCACCCGGGGCACGCCCTGATCACCATGGTCGAGCCGCATCCGGGCCATGAGTACGCGTACAACCGCTGGTACGAGGACGACCACTACTACGCCGGCGCGATGGCGATGCCCTGGATGTACGCCGGACGCCGCTGGGTCGCGCCGCGCGAGCTGCAACTCCTGCGCCACCCGGAGAAGTCGGCGGTCGCCCAGCCGGTGACGGCGGGCTGCTATCTCTCCACGTACTGGGTCACCGAAGGGCGCTACGACGACCACATGAAGTGGACCGTCGGCATCAACAAGCGGCTCAACCGCGACGCCCGGGTCTATCAGGACCGTACGCACGTCTTCACCGCCTTCCAGGACCACGAGGCGACGGTCTACCGGGACGGCGCGGCCGGGCCGCGCGACTTCCACGCGCTCGACCATCCCTACCAAGGCCTGGTGCTCGAAGTCGTCGACGCCGAATCGGGGGAGCAGCGGGCCCAGTTGCTGGAGTGGCTGCGGGCCAAGCAGTTGCCGCGCGCGCTCTCCGGGTCTCCTGCCGCGATGGTGACGATCTTCCGGCCGACTCCGCTGCCGGGGGACCGGATGACGTACGTGAAGCAGGTCGAGGGCGTCGACACGCGGCTCACGCTGCTCTGGTTCCTGCAGGTCGATCCGCGGGAGTGCTGGCAGGAGCACTTCGCGGGGCGCGTGGACGCGGTGGCGGAATCGGGCCTCGGCCGGGTGGAGCTCGTGGCGCCGTTCATTCCGACGGTGCCGGGCACGGACACGTATGTGGATCAGTTGCGGTAGCTCGTAGCTCGTAGTTCGTGGCTCGTAGCCGGTAGCGGGTTTCCGGAAATAAGCCGAGCCCCCTCGGCCGGGACGGCGGGCCAGTCGAGAGGGCTCAATCGGTGGTGCGTATGAGGTTGTTGATCTCGGGGTGGCGCGTATTAGCCGAGGGGTGACGTCTCCCGGCTCACCTCGGAGACGAATGCGCTCCACGATTCGGCGGGGAAGGCGAGGACGGGGCCCTCGGTGACCTTCGAATCCCGGACCGAAATCGCCGTCGAAAGAGGCGACTTGACCTCGACGCATGCGCCGTTTCCCGTGGAATACGAGGACTTGACCCACGTATTCGTAGCGCCCTGGTGAATTGCCATGGTTACTCCGGTTTGCCCAGTTGATGAGTTGCGGTCACCGCTGTGAGCGGTTGTGCCAGCAGTTGTTGCTTGATGGCGTGAATGACGCTACTCGCCAACATCGGTGCGTGAAGGGACCGTTCACTCAACCGGATGGCATATTCCAGTGGGGTCTTCCGTCCCGATGCGGGAAAGGTGTACCGTGCGGCGCCTTCCCCGCGAGGGCCCTCGGCCGATCACTCAGCGCGCGTACTCTTTCGCGATGTCCGCGATGAGTTGGCGTGAATGATCCACATTCAGGGCCTGTGCCCGCAGATGCTCGTACATGACGCTGTACTGCTGGACGTCGTTGGCCTTCTCCAGATAGAGATCGCTTGTGACGCCTTCGATGTAGACGACGCTGGAATCCGCCGCGTCAGGGAACTCGAGAATCGCGTACTGCCCATTGAGGCCGGGGTGCGCGCCCATGTCGAAGGGGATCACCTGGACGGTCACGTGCGGCAGTTGTGACTGCTCCACGAGATGCTCCAGCTGGTCGCGCATCAGATGCTTGGAGCCGACGACGCGGCGCAGCGCGGACTCGTCGAGGACGGTCCACAAGCGCAAAGGATTCTCCGGCGCGGAGATGCGCTCCTGGCGGCGGACGCGGACCTGCACACGCTTCTCGATGTCCGTCGGCGTGGTCTCCGGCAGCGCGCCGGTGATCAGCGCCTCGGCGTACGCGCGGGTCTGCAGAAGGCCGGGGACGACCTGGGGGTCGTACACGCGCAACGAGGCGGCGTCCGTCTCCAGACCGATGTAGACGCTGTACGGGATGTCGCCGAAGGAGTGCCACCAGCCCTGCTGGCGGGAATCCTTGGCCATTTGCATGAGCGAGTCGACGATGCGGTGGTCCTCGACGTCGTACACACCGCACAGATCGCGTACGTCGCGCTGACTGATGGAGCGGCGGCCGTTCTCGAGGCGGCTGATCTTCGACTGCGAGACCAGCAGGCGCTCGGCGACCTCCTCTGCCGTCATGCCCTTGAGCTCGCGGAGCCGACGAAGCTCCTGGCCCAACCGGCGTCGCCGGACGGTGGGATTGACATTGGACGCCACGGACGTGCACCTCCGACTACGACATGCCTCTACTTTGCGTGTCTGCTGTTCAGCAGAGTGCCACCATCGCGCCGCGCACCGCTGGGAAACGGCCGATGTGCGGACGGGGTGAACGCTGGTGTGAGGACTGGTGTGAGGGGTGCGGTCCGACTGCTCGGCGCCTGGCGTGCTTGGTGCACCAGGTGTATCTGGTGCAGCTGGTGTTCCTCGTGCTGATGTGCGGCCGCGCGGGGCGGTGGCACCGGTGTCGTCGTCCGGACGGTCCGGTTCCGGTGCCCCGCGCGGCCCAGCGGCTCCCGAACCGGGTCTGGGGGACTGCGGTGCGGCGTGGCTGTTGCGGTGCTGGGTCGTACTCGATGCTGAGCGGTTCTGCTGGTTCGTTACTGCTGGACTGCCTGTTGCTCGTGGACTGCTGGTTGCTCGGCCGGGATCGCGCCCGGCCGGGCTCAGTGGGCCACGGCGCGTGCCATGGATCCGCGGCGTGGCTGCATCGGGACCACGCCTGGTTCCGGAGCGGTCCTGGCCGCCTGCCGGCCACCGCCCTGCCCGCCCGGTCCCGCTGGGGCCGGGCTGCGGCGCGGCTGAGCGGCCACGCCGTTCTGGACGTCCATCACGGCGTGCGCCACGAGGCCGCCCATGGGGTCGTGCCTGATCAGATCCCGGAGCCTGGAGCGCGATGAACGCCCCTCGTTCCCGGGATACAGGTGCTTGCCGAGTCCGACCGCATGGGCCAGCGCGGCGAGCGCCGCGGTCCGCGGGTCCGGCGGTACGCCGGTGCGGATCGCGCTGTCCAGCCGGGCCCTGATGTCCCGGCTGATGGCCGTGTCCGTCGCTTGGTAGCGAGTCGTCGGCAGCACGCCGCACATCTGGCCCGATACGGCATGCACCATGCCGCACCGCTCCAGGTGCGCGAGGTAGATCTGGCGCAGCCCCAGTCGGGGCCCGCCAATCCAGTGGACCGCCCGAACCGGGCTGCCGCGCCTGCGCAGCAGTTCCAGTGCGGAGTCCAGAGTCGGATCTCCGGTCGGCCGTGGCATCACCACGGCGATACGATCCCCGTCTGGGGCTATCCGTCCGGCCAGCGCCAGCTCCACTAGCTGTGCTCCGGCCAGACCGAGGTCGAGCGACTGCGGCTGCGCTGTGGTACCCGTGGCCGGGTCCAAAGCGAGCAGCAGAAGCTCCTCCGGAATTGTTCTGCGGCTCCTGCCCATCCATGCCTCCCCGCGTGGATGAATGACAGGGTGACCCCTCTCACATTGGTCTGTCGAGGGTGCGTGACCGGTAAGTACGGGAACCAGTAGGTATGTCGTTCTCGTCTACCACGGGGGTTAAGCCCTCACACAGGACACTGGTACATGGTTCGGACAGCGGGTCCGGCCTGTTTTTGGCGTAACGGCAACGCAATACGCATACGGCATGGCGTACGAGGAGGCATCGGTGGCGGGCGAGACCCCCGACAGGTCGAAGCAGCGGAAGTCGTCTGGCAAGTCGTCGGGGAACCCGACCGCTGAACCGACCCCGACCTCCGGCGCGGACCCGCGCCTGGCGGTGGCCCGCGAGGTCCCCGCGGCACGGGAGGAGGACTCGGCGACGGCGGTCTTCTCCACGAAGGCGGTGACGGAGGCGGGGGCAGCGGATTCTGCGGGGGCGGCGGAGCCTGCCGGGACTGCTGGTCCCGCCGGGGTTGAGGAGTCTGCGGGGGCTGCTGGTCCCGCTGGGGTCGAGGGGTCTGCTGGGGCTGCTGGGTCCTCGGAGGCTTCGGGGTCCTCTGCGGAGTCGGAGTCCTCGGAAGGTTCGGGCTCCGCGGAGGCTGCCGGCGGCGAGTCGAGCGGCGACGCGCGACTGCGGGCGGCGGTCGCCGCGTGGGTCGCGGGCGGCGAGGGTGCTGCCGGGGAGGGCGCTCCTGCTGAGGGTGGTGCTTCTGCCGAGGGCGGCGCTGTTGCCGGCAGCGGATCCGCCGCCGAGGGCGAAGATTCCGCCGCGGGCACGGCTGCCGAGGGTGGAGATTCCGCCGCGAGCACCTCTGCCGAGGGTGCCGCTTCCGCCGGCGATGAGGCTCCGGCCGGGGGCGAAGCTGCCGCCGAGCAGGGTTCCCCTGCCGAGCGTGGCGCTGCTGCCGAGGGGGATGCCTCCGCCGACGGCGACGCTCCTGCTGCCGCGAAGGCCGAAGCCCCCGCTGGGGACGACTCTCCTGCCGGAGGCGAGCCTTCGGCCACGGATGGGGCCTCCGCCGGGGGTAACGCTTCTGCCGAAGCCGAAGACGTCGCTGCGGACGACGCACCGGCCAGGGATGACGCTTCCGCCGCGGATGACGCCCCGGGAGCGAGCAAGGCTGCTGGCAAGGGCGACGCTGCGGGAGGGACCAAGACCCCCGGCACGGACGACGCCACTGCCGAGAAGGGCTCCGCGGGTGAGGGCGCCGCCCCCGCTGCCAACGACGAGGCCTCGGCCAAGAGCGATGCTTCCGCCGTGGGCGCCGCCCTGGGCGCGAACAAGACTCCCGCCACGGACGACACCTCGGCCGAGGCGGACTCCGCCGCCGAGCACTCCGGCCCTGCTGAGGCGGTCGCCGCCAAGGGCGACGCCTCCGCTGTGAGCGACGCTGCGGGAGGGACCAAGACCCCCGGCTCGGACGCCGCCTCCGCCGGGTCCGTTGCTACCGCCAAGGGCGACGACGCCCCGGCCAAGCACGATGCCTCCGCCGTGGACGACGCCCCGGAAGCGACCAAGACCCCCGCGAAGAGCGACGCCCAGGCCAAGGGCGCCGCCCCCGCGAAGGGCGACACCCCCGCCGAGGACCAAGCCCCCGCAGCCGCCAAGGACGCCAAGTCCGACGGCGGCTCGAAGGACGCCAAGCCCGACAGCGGCGCCAAGAACGCCAAGCCCAGCGACGACCCCAAGCCCGACGGCGGATCCAACGACGCCAAGTCCGACGCCGACCCCAAGACCCCCGGCGCCGACCCCAAGACCCCCAAGTCCCCGGGCGTCGACCAAGCCACCGCCGTGTTCCGGGCGCTGCCCCCCAAGGCGGTCGATCAGCCGACCACCATGCTCAAGATCGGGGACCACAAGCCCGGCGGCAAGGGTGAATCGGCAAAGCCCGATGCGGGTGATGCAAAGTCTGGTGCAAAGGGTGGCGCGGCGACGGGTGACGCCAAGTCCGCCCCCAAGTCCGCCCCGAAGGCCGGGGGCGACTCCAAAACCGCCCCCAAGCCCGAGGGTGACGCCGAGCGCACCAGCAAGTTCGTCGCGCTCAAGCCCCTCGACGAGCAGCCCGGCACGCCCGCCGGTACCGGAGCCAAGTCCGAGGCGCCCACGCCAGGCAATGCGCCCACGCCAGGCAATGCGTCCACGCCAGGCAACGTAGGGCCCGAGCGCACCACCCAGCAGCCCTTGCCGCCCAAGCCGCCGCTGGATCTTCTCGCCGAGCTGACCAACACCCCGCCGCCGGCCGAGACCCCCGTCCGCACCGCCGTGCGGCGGGTGAAGATCTGGACGCCGCTGGTCCTGCTCCTCGTGATCGTCTTTGCGGTCGTACAGGCAGTGCGGCCGCTCCCGACGCCCACCCTGAAGCTCACCGCGCAGGAGACCGTCAGCTTCGACGGCGGCAAGCCGTCCATGCCGTGGCCGGGCCAGGGCCAGGCCGCGATGGACGTCAACGGCATCGGCAGCTTCGGGACCTCCGGTGACCAGAAGCCCGTACCGATCGCGAGCATCGCCAAGGTCATGACGGTCTACCTGATCCTGCGCGACCACCCCCTGAAGAAGGGCGACCCCGGCCCGAAGATCCCCGTCGACGCCGCCGCGCAGAAGCACTACGAGACGGGCAAGCCGGCCAACGAGTCCGTGGTGAAGGTGACCGAGGGGCAGAAGATCACCGAGTACGAGGCGCTGCAGGCGGTCATGCTGCCGTCCGCGAACAACATCGCCAAGCTGCTCGCCCGCTGGGACACCAAGAGCAACTCCGAGGACGAGTTCGTCGCGAAGATGAACAAGACCGCCAAGGAGCTGGGGATGAAGAACACCCACTACACGGACCCCAGCGGCCTCGACAAGACGACCGTCTCCACCGCCGAGGACCTGGTGAAGCTCGGCCGCGCGGCCATGGAGAACCCCGTCTTCAACGAGATCTCCCGCCAGCCCAGCTACAAGGACCTCAACGGCGACAAGCAGAACAACTTCTTCGGCCTCGTCCCGACCGTCGCCATCGGCATCAAGACCGGCACCACCACCGCGGCCGGCGGCAACATCCTCTTCGCCGCGGAGAAGAAGGTCGGCGGCAAGACGCAGACGATCATCGGCGCCGCCCTCGGCCAGTACGGCGACAACGGCGTGGCCAACATCGACGAGGTCACCGGCGTCACCCGCAAGCTCATCGAGGCCGGACAGGGCGCGCTCACCGCGAAGACCATCGTGAAGAAGGGCGATGTCGTCGGAGAGGTCGAGGACGGGCTCGGCGGTTCGACCCCGGTCGTCGCCACCGAGGACGTGTCGGCGGTCGGCTGGTCCGGTCTGACGGTGAAGCTGGAGCTCGACGCGGAGAAGGGCAAGACCATCCCGAACTCGGCGAAGGCCGGCACCAAGGTCGGTGTGCTGAGCGTCGGCGACGGCAAGGGCGGTGCCATCGAGGTGCCGGTCGCCCTCCAGAGCGACCTGACCGAACCGGGCTTCGGCGCCAAGCTGAAGCGCGTCGGCTAGCACCACAGGCCGAGACACAGGCCGAGACACAGGCCGAGAGCCCGGCGTCGCCAAAGAGAACAACGGCGCACGCCGGGCTCCGCGTCACCGACGCACGCCGCGTCCGCGGCCGCAACCGGACCTACGCCAAGCGGCCGCACGCCGTTGGCCGAAGTCGGACGGACCCTTCCCGGGGTGCGACACCACCCCGGGCCTACCTCCGCGCTGCGTGCTAGCGTCACAAGCTCGGGGGCAGTACGCCGGGATGAGTCAAGGGGTGTTCCGGGACGAACCCCCAGGCGCTCGCCCCCAGGACAGGAACAAACACGGGGAGAGCCTTCAGTGGCCACAGCGGAGCCGACGCGAGCCGACGACGCGGATCCTGAGCCCGGCTCCGGTGGAACGTCGCGCACCGGCGCACGAATACAGCTGCCCGCCCAGCGCCGCCCCGAGCCGGCGGCGCCCGAACGGGCCCCCTGGCCGCGCCGGTTGCTGCGGCACCCGGTGACCATCGCGACCGTGTCCGCGGCCGTGCTGCACCTCGTCTGGTTCTTCACCACCGCCAACGGCGGCGGAGACCTCGCCGCCCAGGACGCCTGGGCGGAGTTCGCCGGACGGCACCCCGACTCCGCGTACAACCTCGCCTGGTACGGCGGGATGCACCCGGTGTCGTACAGCGTCATCTCGCCGTATCTGATGTCGGTGCTCGGCGTGCGGACCACGATGATGGTCGCCGGTACGCTCTCCGCCGCGCTGCTCACGATGATCCTGATCCGCAGCCGTGCGGTGAAGCAGCCGCTGTGGCCCGCGCTCGCGGGCGTCTTCGCGCTGTTCTGCAACGCCGTGTCGGGCCGTGTGACGTACGGCCTCGGCCAGATGTTCGCGCTCATGGCGGTCGCCGCCGTCTTCTGCTGGCCCCACCGCTGGCGCTACAAGCGGTGGGCGAAGGCGCTGGTGGCCGCGCCGTTCGCCGCGCTCGCGACGATGGGAAGCCCGGTGGCCGGGCTCTTCGTGGGGCTCGTCGCCGTCGCGCTGTTCCTCAGCAAGCGCTACCCCGGCGCGTACGCGCTCGGGCTCGCGCCGGCCGCCGTCGTCGGTGTCTCCGCGTGGCTCTTCCCGTTCTCCGGTACGCAGCCGATGTCGTTCGGGTCGGCCTCGCTGCCGCTGCTCTACGCCGGGTTCGTCTTCTACGCCGTACCGAAGCAGTGGAAGACCGTGCGGATCACGACCGCCGTGTACGCGGCCTTCGTGCTCGGCGTCTGGCTCGTCAGCTCGCAGATCGGCTCGAACATCACCCGCCTCGCGATGTCCTTCGCGGGCGTCGTGCTGCTCGCCGCGCTGCCGTACGCCGTGCCGAAGTCCCGCCAGTGGTACGTGACCGTGGTGGCCATAGTCGGCTTCATCGGCTGGGTCGGGTTCAAGGCCGGGGACGACGTCGTCCACACGACACCGGCCGCGACCTGGACGCGCGAGCTCGCGCCGATCGTCAACGAGCTTCAGGAGGTCGGTGCGGAGAAGGGCCGCGTCGAGGTGGTGCCCGCGCGCAGCCACCGCGAGGCCTCCGCGCTCTCCCCGTACGTGAACCTCGCCCGCGGCTGGAACCGGCAGGCGGACATGGAGCGCAACCCGCTCTTCTACGACGACACCCTCAACTCGGCCAACTACCACGAGTGGCTGCAGCGCTGGTCTGTGCACTTCGTGGTGGTGCCCAACGGCGAGCCCGACGGCGACGGCGGCAAGCGCGAGGCCGCGCTCATCGAGAAGGGCCTGCCGTATCTGAAGCAGGTGTGGGTGGACTCGAACTGGCAGCTGTACGAGGTCATCAACCCGAATCCGCTGGCCGATCCGCCCGCCGTCGTCGAGCGCGCCGAGCAGGGCGAGTGGACGATCGAGGTGAAGAAGCCGGGCAAGGTCCTGGTCCGTATCCCGTACTCGCCGTGGCTGAGCATCGTGGACGCCGACGGCAAGGGCGTCGAGCGGCCCGTGGAGACCGAGGAGTCCAAGCGGCGGCGCGAGGCCGACGAGGACCTGCCCAAGGAGTTCGACAACCTCAACGGCTGCCTGATGGAGGCCGAGGAGAACGCCGACGGCGACAAGTGGACCGAACTCCTCGCCCCCGGCCCCGGCGTCTACCGCCTGGGCGCCCCCTACCAGCTGCCACGCGGCACCGCCTGCCCGGAGGAGCTGCGGGAGAGCGTGCGCTGAACGCTCCGCCGGAAGCGCGGTGATGAACCTGCGGGCCGGTGGGGGCTGGTCGCGCAGTTCCCCGGGGGCCCGGGGGGGGGGGGGGGCCCCCCCCGCGGAGTGCCCCCGGGCGGCCGGG
>NZ_JBHYIG010000138.1:2631-25118 GCF_042740015.1 Streptomyces sp. NPDC059037 | reverse complement strand
GTGCCTCGGCATGGTGCAGGACCGTGAGGGAGTCCAGCGGGGCGCCCAGCAGGAGAACCCGGCCGCCCAGGGTGACGAGCCGGGCCAACGGGCTGCCCGGGCCGTGCGGATCGTCCCAGGGGTGGTCGGCCATCAGCGCGGTCGCCGATGCGCCCAGGGCGGCGAAACAGGCATCGGGATGACGGCTTCGCACAGCCCCTGGCCACCTACGGAGAGCTTCCGGCAGCCGCCCGTAGTCGTGATCCGCTTCGCTGATCCCGGGATCGTACGCGGGGTGTTCGGCCCGCACGGCGTCCTGCCAGGTGGGCGGCCAGTCGCTGAAGCCGTAGGGCAGCGCGTCGTTCCAGCCGCAGGTCACCATCAAGGTGCCCGGCTCGCCGACGACATCGCGGAGGGCACCGATGAGCGTCTGGGCGCCGCCGGCCACGTAACCGACGGCGGACATCTGTGTGTGGAACATGACGATGTCGCCGTCAGTGAGGCCGAGCGCGGTCAGGTCGTGGATGAGTCGACTGCGGGTGACGGGTCCGTCGGAGCGCTTGAGCAGGGCCTCTTCGTCCATGCAGCAGACGGTATCCGCAGGGCCTGGCCGGCGGCCGCCCCGCGTCAGCCCTGTCGCACCGCCAGCGCCAGGAACCGTGCGTCCTCGTCGACGTACGACGTCATCTGCCAGCCCGAAGTGGCGAGCAGCGGGCGGAGGTTGGCCTCTGCGCGCAGGTCGTCCGGGGTGATCTGGCGGCCCTGCCGTGCGGCGAGTGCCGCACGGCCGATGGGATGGAAGAGCGCGAGGAGCCCCCCTGGGCGTACGACACGGCTCAACTCCCGCAAGTTCCGCGCCGGATCCGGAAGGTGGGAGATCAGACCTGCGCCGAACACCGCGTCAAGGATCCCGTCGCGCAACGGGAGCCGGGTCACGTCAGCGAGCAGGAGCTGCCCGTCGCGGTCCCTGCCCGCCCGTACGGCGGCCTCCAGCATGGCGGGGGTGAGGTCGACGCCGAGGACGACTCCTGAGGGTCCCACGGCGTCCCTGAGCGCGGGCAGGGCCCGTCCGGTGCCGCACCCGGCGTCCAGGACACGGGCGCCCGGCCGCAACCCGAGCTCGCCGGCCGCGGCCCGGTAGGCGGGTCCGTCGTCGGGGAACCTGCTGTCCCAGTCGGCCGCACGGGCGGCGAAGAAGTCACGGACGCGTGTGTGGTCATCGCTCATGTGGACATGATTGCTCAACGACGCGCATGCGCGTCGGGGGCACACGTTCGAGCGTGACGCGATCGTTCAGGAGCCTCTCTCTGTCATATTCCAGCACCTTTCGAACTGCGCCCCCGTTGTGCGCCCCCGCCAGGACTAGCGTCCCGGAGCCATGGGACACCTGGACCACGCCACCTTCGGTTGGCTGACCCCCGTGCTGTCGTACGCGATGGCCTGTATCGGCGCCGCTCTTGGGCTGCGCTGCACCGTTCGTGCCCTCGCCGCCACGGGCAGGTCACGGCGCAACTGGCTGATCACCGCGGCCTCCGCCATCGGCACCGGCATCTGGACGATGCACTTCGTGGCGATGCTCGGCTTCGGTGTCAGCGGCACGGAGATTCACTACAACGTGCCCCTGACCATCCTGAGCCTCATCGTCGCCATGGCCGTCGTGGGAGGTGGTGTCTTCGCCGTCGGCTACGGCCGTGACCGCGGGAGTGCGCTGGCGCTCGGCGGGCTGACCACCGGGCTCGGCGTCGCCAGCATGCACTACCTGGGCATGGCCGCCCTGCGGCTGCACGGCGAGGTGAGCTACGACCCGGTGCTCGTCGGCCTCTCCGTAGTCATCGCCGTCGTCGCCGCGACGGCCGCCCTGTGGGCGGCGCTCAACATCAAGTCGCCCCTCGCGGTCGCCGTCGCGTCCCTGGTCATGGGCGGTGCGGTGAGCAGCATGCACTACACCGGAATGATGGCGGTGAGCGTGCGGGTCAGCGAGTCGGGCGGGGCGCTGCCCGGGGCCACGACGATGCAGTTCATCTTCCCCCTCGCCGTCGGCCTCGGGTCCTATCTCTTCCTGACCTCGGCGTTTGTCGCGCTGTCCCCGACCGCGGGGGAGCGCGAGGCCTCCGTGTCGGCCCAGCGGCCGGTGGAGAGCGCCGCCCGATAGCGGCGCACCTGGACCGGTCACGGCCGGGCGGGCACACGCCCCGACATCTCTCCGAGCGAGGAGGCCATGCGTACACCCCGTAGGACCCCCGAAACCGCCGACGGCACCGTGCCGCCGGGGCCCGTGGCAGCACCGGCGCGCGGCCGCCGCGCGCACGCGGGACCGCCCGCTGACGAACACCCTGACACGGAAGCCCCCTTGGAGCCCGGACCGCCCACCACCTCCGCTGCCCGCAAGGGACGCTGGTGGCCGCGCCCCCGCACCGTACGAGCCAAGATCGTGTGCCTCCTGATGGTGCCCGTCGTGTCGCTGCTCGCCCTGTGGGGGTACGCGACGGTCAGCACGGCCCAGGACGTGGCGCGCCTGCGGCAGTTGCAGCGCGTCGACACGGAGGTGCGCGGCCCGGTCGACGCGGCCGTCGCCGCACTGCAGGCCGAGCGGGTGGCCGCCGTGCGCTACGCGACGGAACCCGCGCCCGACCGTGCCGCCGACCTCAAGACGCGGGCCGCACGGACCGACCGCGCGGTGGCGAAACTGCGCCGTGGCGATCAACGGACGGTCGCCGATGGCGCCGACCTGCCCACCGGTGTGGCCGCCCGGCTCGAAACGTTCGTCTCCGGAGCGGAAGGTTTGAGCAGGCTGCGCACCGAGGTGCTCGACCGGGGCACCGGCTGGGACGCGACGTACGGGCAGTACACGAAGACCATTTCGGCCGCCTTCGGAATCAGCGGCGCGCTCACCGGCATCCAGGACGCCGAACTCGGCTCCGAAGCACGCGTGCTGCTCGAATTCTCCAGGGCGGGCGAGATGCTGGCACGTGAACACGTGGTGCTGTCCAGCGCCCGGCTCGTCGGCTCGCTCGACGGCGAGCGGCTGCGTCAGTTCACGGGGGCCGTCGAGACCCGGCGGACCCTGACGGAATCGGCCGTGGCGGATCTGCGCGGACCCGAACGGGCGGCGTGGCACGACCTCGTGGAGGGGAGCGCGTACGCCGATGTGCGCGCCGTCGAGGACAAGGTGCTCGTCGCGACGCCGGGCCGTGCGGCGGCCGACGCGGCGCCGGCCGGCAAGTGGGACACCGCTCACGCCGCGGTGCGGGACGAGTTCCGCGCGATCGAGGCGGGCGCGGGCCGCAGCGCCGCCGACCGCGCCGACCCGTTCACCCGCGGAGTGCTCACCGCGGCGGGCGCCGCCGTGCTCCTGGGGCTCGCGGCCGTCGCCGCCTCGCTGGTCATCTCCGTACGCATCGGACGCGGCCTGGTGGTCGAGCTGGTGAGCCTGCGCAACGGCGCGCTGGAGATCGCCCGCCGCAAACTCCCGCAGGCCATGCGGAGGCTGCGGGCCGGCGAGGAGATCGACGTCCGTGCCGAAGCACCGCCGGGGCCGCCGGCGGAGGACGAGACGGGGCAGGTCTACGAAGCGCTCGGCACAGTGCACCGGGCCGCCCTGCGGGCCGCCATCGAGCGCGCGGAACTGGCCAGCGGCATCTCCGGGGTCTTCGTCAACCTCGCCCGCAGGAGCCAGGTTCTCGTCCACCGTCAGCTCAGCCTCCTCGACAGCATGGAGCGCAGGGCGGACGATCCGAACGAGCTCAGCGACCTGTTCCGGCTCGACCACCTCACCACTCGGATGAGGCGGCACGCGGAGAGCCTGATCATCCTCTCCGGAGCCGCACCGGGACGCGCCTGGCGCATGCCCGTCTCCCTGACGAACGTCGTGCGGGCCGCCGTCTCCGAAGTCGAGGACTACGCGCGCGTGGAGGTACGACAACTCCCCGGCGCCTCGGTCAAAGGCACGGCCGTCGCCGACCTCACCCACCTGCTGGCCGAAATCGTCGAGAACGCCGCCCAGTTCTCACCACCGCACACCAAGGTGCGGGTCACCGGTGAACCGGTCGGCAACGGCTACGCATTGGAGATCGAGGACCGTGGCCTGGGCATGGGTGGGGAGACCCTTGCCGAGGCCAACCGCCGCATCGAGCAGTCCGAAGCGCTCGACCTGTTCGACAGCGACCAGCTCGGGCTCTTCGTGGTCAGCAGGCTCGCCTCCCGGCACGGGATCAAGGTGCATCTCCGTACGTCCCCCTACGGCGGCACCACCGCCGTCGTCCTGCTGCCCACCGCCCTGCTCCAGAGCAGCACAGCAGAGAGCCCCCAGACCCACACCATGGAACGCGAACGTGACCAGCACGAGCACGCGCGCGTGCCGGGTGCGGAGGCGCCCATGAACGGCAACTCCGTTCCCGCCGGCGCCGCACGCCCCGCACTCGCCCCATCGGCCGAAGCCCCGGCGACGACTCCCACACCCCCTGGCGTCACCGCACTGCGGCTGCACAAGCCACCAGAACCGGACACCGCCGGAGATCAGGAAGCCTCGGACGACCTCCCGCGCCGCGTACGCCAGGCAAGCCTCGCCCCCCAACTGCGCGAACAGCGCCCCGAAGAAGCGTCTTTTGCCGCGGGCAGCCATGAGGACGCCGAACGCAGCCCCGAAGAGGTGCGGGACCGCATGACCGCCTACCGCGACGGATGGGCCCGCGGCGGTGGCCGCCGCCCGGGCATCGTCGGCGCGGTACCCGACACCTCAGGGTCCGAAGCGGCCGACAGCACCGAAGGAGACCACGCATGATCCAGGACCAGAGCATCAGCGCCGGGCGGTCCGGCGAACTCGACTGGCTGCTGGACGACTTGGTCCTGCGCGTCGGCGAGGTACGGCATGCCGTGGTGCTGTCCAACGACGGCCTCGCGGTTGGTGCGTCCACCGCCCTCACCCGCGAGGACGCCGAGCACCTCGCCGCGGTCGCCTCGGGATTCCACAGCCTGGCCAAGGGAGCGGGCCGGCACTTCGGGGCCGGGGGAGTGCGCCAGACCATGGTCGAGATGGACGACGGCTTCCTGTTCGTCGCCGCGGCGGGCGATGGCTCCTGCCTAGCCGTACTCAGCTCCGTCACCGCCGACATCGGCTTGGTCGCCTACGAGATGGCACGCCTGGTCAAGCGGGTGGGCGAGCACCTCTACACGCCGCCGCGGTTCGCCGCGCAGCCACCGGCCGTCGGATGAGACAGGGCGGTCGACGCAGATGACCCAGGACAGTGGAGCCACCCCGCGCGACGCGGGCAGCCAGTGGTACGACAACGAGGCCGGACCCCTGGTCCGCCCCTATGCGATGACCGGCGGGCGGACCCGACCCGGTCCCGCGGGAGTGCGCTTCGACCTGATCGCGCTCGTCACGCTGGACGACAACGCGCCGGGCCCCGGAGACGACACCTCGCTCGGTCCCGAACACCGGGCGCTCGTCGAACTGTGCCGCACCGAGACCCAGTCGGTCGCCGAACTGGCGGCCGGCGCCGACCTTCCCGTGGGCGTGGTCCGGGTACTGCTCGGCGACCTGCTGGAGATGGGCTGCGTGAAGGTGAGCCGACCCGTGCCGCCCGCACAGCTACCCGACGAAAAGATTCTGCGAGAGGTGATCGATGGGCTCCGAGCGCTCTGACGCCACGGGCGGCGACACGACCGCCATGGCGCTGAAGATTCTGGTCGCCGGCGGCTTCGGGGTGGGCAAGACCACCCTGGTCGGCGCGGTCAGCGAGATCCGCCCGCTGCGCACCGAGGAACTGCTCAGCGAGGCGGGCCAGTCGGTGGACGACACCGGCGGCGTCGACCGCAAGACCACGACGACCGTCGCCATGGACTTCGGCCGCATCACCATCAGGTCGGGTCTGTCGCTCTACCTCTTCGGCACGCCCGGCCAGGACCGCTTCTGGTTCCTGTGGGACGAGTTGTCACAGGGCGCGCTCGGTGCCGTCGTCCTCGCGGACACCCGACGGCTCGAGGACTGCTTCCCCGCCGTCGACTACTTCGAGCATCGGCACATCCCGTTCGTGGTGGCCGTCAACTGCTTCGCGAACGCGCGTACGTACGGTGCGCATGAAGTGTCCCGGGCCCTGGACCTCAACCGCGGAACCCCTGTGGTCCTGTGCGACGCACGGGACCGCGACTCCGGAAAGGAGGTGCTGATACGTCTGGTCGAGTACGCCGGGCGGATGCACACCGCCCGGCTGCTCGACACGGTGGGCTGACGCGTCAGTCGGAGACGTCGCCGAGCGCGACGACCTTGTCGACCTTCGCGCGGACGAGGAGTTCACTGGGCACGCCGTTGCGCGCGCCGAACTCCTCGGCGCGGTCCTCGCCCATGTAGCGGGCGCCGATCCGCGCCGCCCAGTGCCGCACCGCGTCGAGATCGTGGCTCAGTTCGGCGCGCGCCTGCAGCACCACGAACGCGAACGGCGGCCGGTCGTCGTCCACGCAGAGGGCGATGCGCCCGTCCCGCGCCAGATTCCGTCCCTTGACCGTGTCAGCCCCGGTGTTGAACACCAGATGGTCCCCGTCCAACAGGAACCAGATCGGTGCGATGTGCGGGCTGCCGTCCGCCCGGACGGTCGACAGCTTGCCGGTGCGGGTGCCGTGCGAGACGAAAGCCCGCCACTGGTCGTCGGTCATCTTCTGTGCCATGTCCTCATCATGCTTGCCGGGGCGCCGATGGTGGGGAAGGCTGGCAGGTCAGTTCCTCCAGCCAGGGGGAGCAGGACGCGGGGAGACGGGAACATGGGGCAGCAGAACACCGGGCTCGGCTGGTTGCTCGACGATCTGACCAAGAGAATGGAACCTGTACGGCATGCGCTGGTGCTGTCCAACGACGGTCTGGTGACGGGTGCGAGTTCGGATCTGGCGAGGGAGGACGCGGAGCACCTGGCCGCCGTCTCGTCGGGTCTGCACAGCCTGGCCAAGGGATCGGGGCGGCACTTCCACGCGGGCGGCGTGCGCCAGACGATGATCGAGTTCGATGACGCGGTGCTCTTCGTCACCGCGGCGGGCGACGGCAGTTGTCTGTGCGTTCTCAGCTCCGCCGAGGCCGACATCGGTCAGGTCGCGTACGAGATGACCCTGCTCGTCAACCGGGTCGGCGAGCATCTCGGCGTGGGTGCCCGGCAGCCGGAGCGAACACCAGTCGTGGACCGCTGACCTGACCCTATGAGGGCTGGGGCTTCCCCCTGGGGTGCGTTCGGAGCACCCTGCGGGTGGGGGAGCCGAGTCGGGGTCGGGAGGCCCGCGATGAAGGCTTACGTCGGGATCGATGTGCATCGCCGCCGGTCGCAGATCGCCGTGATGGACGAGGGCGGCCGGACGGCGGTGAACCGGAACGTGTCCAACGGGCGCGAGACGGTCCTAGAAGTGATCGGGGATCTGCCGGTGGGCACACCGGTAGCGTTCGAGGCCGCCTACGGCTGGGGCTGGCTGATCGAACTGCTCCAGGACTATGGGTTCGAGCCGCACCTGGCCCACCCCTTGCAGTGCAAGGCGATCGCGTCGGCCCGGCTGAAGAACGACAAGGTGGACGCGGCCACCCTGGCTCACCTGCTGCGCACGGATCTGCTGCCCGAGGCGTGGATCGCCCCATCCGACGTTCGTGAACAGCGCGCCGTGCTGCGCCACCGGGCCCAGCTCGTGCGACTGCGGACGCTGCTGCGCAACCGCATCCACGCGGTGCTGGCCGACCACGGCTGCGACCGGGGTGCCAGCTGCTGGACCGGGGTGGGCCGCGAATGGCTGGAGGCACTGCCGCTGCCGGACATCGCCCGCAGTGCGGTCGCCGACCGGCTGGAGGTCATCGACGCCCTGCAGGTCGTCATCGAGCGGCTTGACACCACGCTCGCTCAGGCGGCGAAGGCCGACCCGCGGGTCAAGGCGCTGACCGCGCTGCCCGGCATCGGCCCGCTCACCGCACTGGTCATCGTGGCGGAGATCGGTGACATCCGCCGGTTCTCGTCGGCCCGCAAGCTCGCCTCCTGGGCCGGGCTCACTCCCACGGTCCGCGGCTCGGACCGCACTGTGCGCTACGGGCACATCTCCACGCAGGGCGACCCCTGGTTGCGCTGGATCATGACCCAGGCCGCGCAGACCGCCAAGCGCACCTCGCCCTATGCCGACCACTTCGAGCAGATCGCCCAGCGTCGGGGCCGGAAGATCGCCACTGTCGCGGTCGCCCGCAAGGTTCTCACCCACGCCTACCACGTGCTGCGCGAACTCGACACGGCGCAGCAGCCGAAGGAGCCGTGCACCACGGCATGACGACCACACCTCACGGACGGGACGACAAGCCCCGGGCGAGCTCGCGTTTGTGCATGAGCCGGCCACGCCGCGCTCGTTGACCTGAATGAGCAGCCCGACCCCCGAAGCAAGGTCATGATCCGGCCCGGTCGGCCGGGATCGAATGGGTGCGTGCGAGTCCCCTCCGCACGACCAAGACTCGGGGGACCACGGCCCCAACAGCCCAGTCCACAGCCGTGACCAACCCGGCACGGGCCCCACAGCACACACCGGGCCGGGGCATCGTGCGTCTTGACAGCCCCAGCCCTCATGGGTGCACAAACGCTGACGCGCTCAGAGTTATCCACAGGCTCAGCGAGAATCGCGGTGATCGCGCTACGGTTTTTCCCGAGAGCGAAGACGCTTCACGGGGGAGAACGACCATGACAGGTGACACGATCACGCAATCCGTCGGCACGGCCGCCACGGCGGCCGCCGCACCGACATCGGTCGCGACCAGCCGCGCCGCGCGGGAACTGGGACTGAAACGCGGGGAGTTCGAGCTCGCCGTGATGCTGGGGCGCATCCGCACCATCAGCGACACGGTGGGCGGGCCGCGCCGCGTCACGGGCGAGGAGATCGAGCGCGTCCGTGCCACGGACGGCTTTCCCGAGGCGTGGATGGAGCGCATCAGAACCGTGGGGACCACGGAGGGCGCGGCGCTCATGGACATCACCACGACCCGCTTCACCCGCCTCAGCCGCGCCGGCTTCGTGACCCCGGTGAAGTTTTACGTCAACCGCTATCGAGCGGTCGTCTGGCTCTATCTCGCCGAAGAACTGCGGCAGTTCGCCGAGTCCGAAGTCAACGCCGCCCTGCTCACGGGGCGGGCGCCCGCCGCGATCCGTGCCCAACTGGAAGCGGGAGTAGACGTACGGGCGCGCAACTGGCGGGGCCGTCATGCGGGATCGCTGCTGCGCCAGTCCGACGATGCCTGGGAGCGCGCAGCGGCGGTGGCCTCGCTGCTGGATCCGGTACAGATCGCCGAGCTCATCAAGGATCCGTACGAACGGGCCTATCTGAACAGGCTCATGCCCGATCCCTTTACCCGCGGCTCGGCCGACTCGCCCGCGGCACGGATCGTCCAGAAGATCACGACCGCCGACGATCCCGACGAGATCCGCTGGCTGCGGGCGAACCTCACGATCAGCCTCTCCCAGGCCCGCAGGGAGCGCCCGGCGCCACGCCCTGCACCACGCCCCGCGCCAGGCCCAGCGCCACGCCCCGCGCCAGGCCCAGCGCCACGCCCCGAACCGGGTACCACGCCGGATCCACAGCCGGAGCGCGTGGCGCCGCAGGCCGAGCAGCCCGACGACGCATCCGAGGAACGGGTGCCAGAGCCACGCGGCCTGCTGAAATGGCTGCGGCGCAGAGGTGGTTGACCGGGCCGACGGGAGAGGGCGAACTGACCTGCCGGTGGTCGCGCTACATCGTCGCGTCGAGGTCCATGGCGTAGTGCTCGATCGCGGGCCGGTAGTTGGAGATGTCCGGGTCCTTGCTCGTGGTGGCGAGCAGGGTCAGCAGGATCTCCATGGCCTCGTGGTTCCGGCCGGTGTTGTAGAGGGCCATGGCCAGAAACGTCTTGAGTGCGGCGTCGTCGGGGAATTCCGCCGCCGCGTCGCTCAGGGTCGTGACGGCTTCGGGATACCGGCCGAGGATGCGGTACGTGCTGCCCAGGCCGAGCAGGGCTCCCCGCCGGTCATCGGCTGACAGGCCCTGCTGCTCGACCGCGCGGACGTAGTGCGCCACCGCCTCGGCTTCCAGACCGAGCGTGTCGTGCACCCAGGCGGTCTGGTAGGCGACCTCCGGGTCCTGCGGGAACTGCTCGCACAGGGCGAGCAGTTGCTGCCGAGCCTCCTCGCGGCGGCCGTCCTCGCGCAGCCGCACGGCCTCGGCAAGCAGCTTCTCCCGATTCCCGCTCACGACTGCGTCCCCTCAGCCGACGGACGGCCGTCCATGTGCCGTTCGCCGTACGGCCGGAAGAGGCCTTCCTGCACGACCGAGACGAGGAGGTTGCCCTCGATGTCGTAGATGCGGCCGCGCGCGAGACCGCGTCCTCCCGTAGCGATGGGGGACTCCTGGTCGTACAGGAACCACTCGTCGGCACGGAAGGGCCGGTGGAACCACATGGCGTGGTCGAGCGAGGCCATGTCGAAACCCCGCGGGCCCCACAAGGGCTCCACCGGGATGCGGACGGCGTCCAGGAGCGTCATGTCGCTCGCGTACGTCAGCGCGCAGGTGTGGACGAGCGGATCGTCGCCCAGCGGGCCGACCGCCCGCATCCACACGGCGCTGCGCGGCTCGGCGCCCTTGATCTCCTCGGAGGTCCAGCGCAGCCGGTCCACATAGCGGATGTCGAAGGGCTGACGCCTGGCCATGCGCTCCAACTGCTCCGGAAGCGCGCCCAGATGTTCCTTGATCTCTTCGACGACCGTCGGCAGCGACTCCGGGTCCGGAGCCGAGATGCGCGGCGGCAGCTGGTGCTCGAAAGCGCCCTCCTCGGGCTGATGGAAGGAAGCGGTGAGATTGAAGATGGTGCGTCCCTGCTGGATCGCGGTGACGCGGCGCGTGGTGAAGGAGCGCCCGTCCCGCACCCGCTCGACCTGGTACACGATCGGCACCCCCGGCCGGCCCGGCCGCAGGAAGTACGCGTGCAGCGAGTGCACCGGACGCTCGCCCTCGGTGGTGCGCCCCGCGGCCACCAGGGCCTGCCCGGCGACCTGCCCGCCGAACACCCGCTGCAGAGACTCCTGCGGGCTGCGGCCACGGAAGATGTTGACCTCGATCTGCTCCAGGTCCAGCAGATCGACGAGCCGGTCGGCGGGATTGTTCATGACAGTTCCTCGACTCCTGTCTGAGGGAAGCTCGGGGTGGTCAGAGCTGGCCGACGTCGGTGACCCGGACGACGGCACGGCCCTCCTCGTCGGACGCCGCGAGATCGACTTCCGCGCTGATGCCCCAGTCATGGTCGCCGTTCGGGTCGGCGAACGTCTGCCGGACGCGCCACAGGCCGTGCTCGGGATCCTCCTCGATGAGCAACAGCTTGGGGCCGCGGGCGTCGGGTCCGGTGCCGAGATCTTCGTACTCGTCCCAGTACTTGTCCATGGCCTCGCCCCAGGCGTCCGCGTCCCAGCCGGAGTCGCCGTCAAGATCGCCCAGCTCCTCGACGTGGTCGAGGGCGGCCAGTTCGACCCTGCGGAAGAGCGCGTTGCGCACCAGGACGCGGAAGGCGCGGGCGTTGGCCGTGACCGGCTTGACCTGGTCGGCCTTCTCCTGAGCCTCCTCGGCCGTCATGACCTCGGGGTTGGCGAGCTGCTCCCACTCGTCGAGGAGGCTGGAGTCGACCTGGCGGACCATCTCGCCCAGCCAGGCGATCAGATCCTCCAGGTCCTCGGACTTCAGATCGTCCGGGATCGTGTGCTCAAGGGCCTTGTACGCGCTCGCGAGGTAGCGAAGGACGATGCCTTCGGTGCGGGCCAGTTCGTAGAAGGATGTGAACTCGGTGAAGGACAGCGCCCGTTCGTACATGTCACGGATGACGGACTTCGGGGAGAGCGGGTGGTCGCCGACCCACGGGTGGCTCGTCCGGTAGGTGTTGTACGCGTGGAAGAGGAGCTCCTCCAGGGGTTTGGGGTACGTGATGTCCTGGAGCCGCTCCATGCGGTCCTCGTACTCGACGCCGTCCGCCTTCATCAGAGCCACGGCCTCGCCGCGCGCCTTGTTCTGCTGGGCGGCGAGGATCTGACGCGGGTCGTCGAGGGTGGACTCGACTACGGACACCATGTCAAGGGCGTACGAAGGGGACTCCTTGTCCAGCAGGTCGAACGCGGCCAGGGCGAACGTCGACAGCGGCTGGTTCAGGGCGAAGTCCTGCTGCAGATCCACCGTCAGGCGCACGATGCGGCCCGTGGCGTCCGGCTCGTCGAGCTTCTCGACCACGCCGCCGGCGAGCAGCGAGCGGTAGATGGCGATCGCCCTGCGGATGTGCCGCAGCTGCTGCTTGCGCGGCTCGTGGTTGTCCTCCAGGAGGCGGCGCATCGCCTCGAAGGCGTTGCCCGGCCTGGCGATCACCGCGAGGAGCATGGTGTGCGTGACGCGGAAGCGGGACGTCAGCGGCTCCGGCTCGGAGGCGATCAGCTTCTCGAAGGTGTTCTCGGTCCACCCCACGAAGCCCTCGGGAGCCTTCTTGCGCACGACCTTGCGCCGCTTCTTCGGGTCGTCACCCGCCTTGTTGAGCGCCTTCTCGTTCTCGATGACGTGCTCGGGCGCCTGCGCGACCACCAGGCCCGCGGTGTCGAAGCCCGCACGCCCGGCACGCCCGGCGATCTGATGGAACTCCCGCGCGCGCAGTGTGCGTACACGCGTGCCGTCGTACTTGGTCAGCGCGGTGAACAGCACCGTGCGGATCGGGACGTTGACGCCGACACCCAGCGTGTCCGTGCCGCAGATGACCTTCAGGAGGCCGGCCTGCGCCAGCTTCTCCACGAGCCGTCGGTACTTGGGGAGCATGCCCGCGTGATGCACGCCGATCCCGTGGCGGACGTACCGGGAGAGGTTGCGGCCGAACTTGGTGGTGAAGCGGAAGCTGCCGATCAGATCGGCGATCCGGTCCTTCTCCTCACGGGTGCACATGTTGATGCTCATCAGCGACTGCGCGCGCTCGACGGCCTGCGCCTGAGTGAAGTGCACGATGTAGACCGGCGCCTGCTTGGTCTCCAGGAGCTCGGTGAGCGTCTCCGTGATCGGCGTCAGCCGGTACTCGTACGAGAGCGGCACGGGGCGCGTCGCCGAGCGGACCACGGAGGTGGGGCGTCCCGTGCGACGCGTGAGGTCCTTCTCGAACATCGAGACGTCGCCGAGCGTCGCGGACATCAGGATGAACTGCGCCTGCGGCAGTTCCAGGATCGGGATCTGCCAGGCCCAGCCGCGGTCCGCCTCCGCGTAGAAGTGGAACTCGTCCATCACGACCTGGCCGATGTCGGCGTCCTTGCCGTCGCGCAGGGCGATCGACGCGAGGACTTCGGCCGTGCAGCAGATGACGGGCGCGTCGGAGTTCACGGACGCGTCGCCGGTCAGCATGCCGACGTTCTCGGTGCCGAAGAGCTTGCACAGGTCGAAGAACTTCTCCGACACCAGTGCCTTGATCGGAGCCGTGTAGAAGGTGACCTTGTCCTGAGCCAGTGCCGTGAAGTGCGCGCCCGCCGCGACCAGGCTCTTTCCGGAGCCGGTCGGGGTCGACAAGATCACGTTGGCTCCGGAGACCACCTCGATCAGCGCCTCCTCCTGAGCCGGATAGAGAGTGATCCCCTGGTCCTCGGCCCACGAGGAGAAGGCTTCGAAGAGGGCATCGGGGTCGGCATCCGGCGGCAGCTGATCAATAAGGGTCACACCCCCATCTTGCCCTCCTTCGCACCCGATCAGGGAACCGGAGGTCCGCACGAAGATCACGAACGCTACGCTGTGTCGCCAACGGGGCGTCAGCACAACGGAAATGGGGCGTGGAACAGCAATGATGGGACCGGCACACTCACTGTCGGGGGCGGCGGCCTGGCTCGGCGTCGGCGCGGCCGCGGCGGCCGCGGGGCACACGATGCCCTGGCCGGTTCTCCTCGTCGGGGCCCTGATCTGCGCCGGGGCGGCGCTCGCACCGGACCTCGACCACAAGTCGGCGACCATCTCGCGAGCCTTCGGTCCGGTCTCCAAGGGCCTGTGCGAGATCGTCGACAAGCTGTCGTCCGCCGTCTACAAGGCGACCCGGAAGCAGGGCGACCCGCGCCGCGCGGGCGGGCACCGCACGCTCACGCACACCTGGCTGTGGGCCGTGCTGATCGGTGCCGGCACCGCGGCCCTGGCGATCTTCGGCGGGCGCTG
This sequence comes from Streptomyces sp. NPDC059037, assembly GCF_042740015.1. Lineage (NCBI taxonomy): Bacteria > Bacillati > Actinomycetota > Actinomycetes > Kitasatosporales > Streptomycetaceae > Streptomyces > Streptomyces sp. NPDC059037. The sequence continues at coordinate 10,970 of NZ_JBHYIG010000138.1, read as the reverse complement.
GGCGGTCCTCGCGATCCTCTTCGTCCACATGGTCCTCGCCATCGAGGGCCTGCTGTGGCGCGCCGCCCGTGGTTCCAGCAGCGATGTGCTGGTGTGGCTCCTCGCCGCGACCAGTGCCTGGATCCTCGCCGGAGTGCTGGACAAGCCGGGCAACGGCTCGGACTGGCTGTTCACGGCACCGGGCCAGGAGTATCTGTGGCTGGGCCTGCCGATCGTGCTCGGTGCGCTGGTGCACGACATCGGCGACGCCCTCACGGTCTCCGGCTGCCCGATCCTGTGGCCCATTCCCATCGGCCGCAAGCGCTGGTACCCGGTCGGGCCGCCCAAGGCGATGCGGTTCCGGGCGGGCAGCTGGATCGAGCTGAAGGTGCTGATGCCGGTGTTCATGCTGCTCGGGGGCGTGGGCGGCGCGGCCGCGCTCAACTTCATCTGACGACGGCGTCGGCGCGGGCGCGGGCTCGGCCTCGGGCGCGAGCTTGGCCGCCGGAGCGGGCGCAGACCGTACGAGCAGGGCCGCCAGGGCCCCGCTCCGCGTGGGCCGGCGGGCGGCGTGAGACAGGGGGTCTCGCGGCGAGCTGTGGTTCGGTGCGTCCGGCCGGACAATGGCGTGATGGGTGTTTCGCACATCAAGCCTCACCTGCGGTGTCTCCACGGGAGCGGGCCCGAGCTCGGCCACGCGGTGGTCGAGCGGTCGAGGGAGCGCGCGGCGGGCGTGTCGGACGTGGCGCCGCTGCCGGTCGGCCCACCGGTGCACGTCCTGGTGGTGCACACCGGACGCTCGGCGAATCTGCATTGGTCGGCGGATGGCACGGCGCGCCGGGAGAGATTTCACGCCGGGGAGGCGCTGGTCAATCCGGCCGGGTGGGCCTCACGGCCCCGCTGGCAGGACGACGTCGAGCTGTTGCTGCTCGGCATCGACCCGGTGTGGCTGGAGAAGATGGCGGCGGAGAGCGGTGCCGCCGGCTCGCTGGAGATCGTCCCCCGATTCCACGTCACCGACCCGCTTCTGAAGCTGCTGCTCGAACGACTGGCGGCGGAGTACGCGGGGCCGGGGCCCGCGGACTCCTTGTACGCGCAGTCATTGGTGCAGGCGGCAGCGGCCACGGTGCTGAGCCTGGCCACCGACGGCGGGCAGGCCCCGGTCCGCGAGGGCGGCCTGCCGCCCAGGAGACTGGCCGAGGTCATCGACTACATCCACGCGAACCTCGCCGAGCGCGTCACGCTCGCGGATCTGGCCGCGGTGGCCGGCGTCAGCGCCTCCCACTTCACCCGGGTGTTCCGGGTATCGACGGGCGAGTCCCCGCACCAGTACGTGCTGCCGCAGCGTCTGGAGAGGGCCCGCGAGGAGTTGCTGCACACCGACAGGGCGATCGCGGACATCGCGACGGAGACGGGATTCGCCGACCAGAGCCACCTCACGCGGATGATGCGCCGCCACGGCGGGGGCCACCCCGCGCCTCCTGCGCGACAGCCGTGGCACGGTCCGAGACTCGAGGGCCCGCACGGCAGGAACACCACGCACCCGCCCATGCCCCAAGCGACGCCCCGCCTTGTCCACATCCGGCGACAACCATCCAATGTTGGCAGCCGACAGCCGACAGCCGACAGCCGACAGCCGACAGCCGACAGCCGACAGCCGACAGCCGACAGCCGACAGCCGACAGCCAGCAGCCGGTCGCCTGGTTCACCCGTGCCAAGACCTCCACAGCGCCGCGTACGCCCCGTCCGCGGCCACCAGATCGTCATGGCTGCCCAGTTCGCTGATCCGCCCGTTCTCGACCACCGCGATGACGTCCGCGTCGTGCGCGGTGTGCAGTCGGTGGGCGATCGCGACGACCGTGCGGCCGTCCAGGACGCGGGCCAAGGAGCGCTCCAAGTGGCGTGCCGCGCGCGGGTCGAGGAGGGAGGTCGCCTCGTCGAGGACCAGGGTGTGCGGGTCGGCGAGGACCAGCCGGGCCAGTGCGATCTGCTGGGCCTGCGCCGGGGTCAGCGCGAAGCCGCCCGAGCCGACCTCGGTGTCCAAGTCCTCGTCAAGGGCCCGTGCCCAGCCGTCCGCGTCGACCGCGCCGAGCGCCGCCCACAGTTCGGCGTCTCGCGCCCCGGTCCTGGCGAGCAGGAGGTTGTCGCGCAGGGAGCCCACGAAGACGTGGTGCTCCTGGTTGACCAGGGCCACATGTGCGCGCACCGCTTCCGCGGGCATGTCCGACAACTCGGCGCCGCCCAGGGTGACTCGGCCGTCGCGCGGCGCGTAGATCCCGGCGAGCAGCCTGCCGAGCGTGGACTTGCCCGCGCCGGACGGGCCGACCAGCGCGACGCGCGAGCCCGGCTCGACGGCGAGCGACACCTGCCGCAGCACGTCGACCCCCGCCCGGTAGCCGAAGTGCACGTCGTCCGCGAGCACATCACGCCCGTCCGGAGCCACCGAGGAGTCGCCCGCGTCCGGTTCGATGTCCCGTACGCCGACGAGCCGGGCCAGCGACACCTGGGCGACCTGCAGTTCGTCGTACCAGCGCAGGACGATCCCCAGCGGATCGACGAGCATCTGCGCGATCAGCGCGCCCGTGGCCAGCTGGCCGACGCTGATCCAGCCCTGCAGGGTGAACGCGCCGCCGATCATCAGCACCGAGCACAGCACGATGGTGTGCGTGAAGGTGATGACCGGGAAGAGGACGGAGCGCAGGTAGAGCGTGTGGCGTTCCCACGCGGTCCACTCCTTGATGCGGCGCTCCGACAGCTCGACCCTGCGCTCCCCGAGCCGGTGCGCCTCCACGGTCCGGCCCGCGTCGATGGTCTCGGCGAGCGCGGCGGCGACGGCGGCGTATCCGGCGGCCTCCGAACGGTAGGCGGACGGCGCCCGCTTGAAGTACCAGCGGCAGCCCACCACCAGCAGCGGCACCGCGATCAACACGGCGGGTGCAAGCGGCGGCGCCGTCACGGTGAGCCCCGCGATCAGCAGCACGATCCACACCACACCGATCGCGAGCTGCGGCACCGCCTCCCGCATGGCGTTCGCGAGGCGGTCGATGTCCGTGGTGATCCGCGACAGCAGGTCACCGGTTCCGGCCCGTTCGAGCACACCGGGCGGCAGCCCGACCGACCGCACGAGGAAGTCCTCGCGCAGATCGGCCAGCATCCGTTCACCGAGCATGGCGCCGCGCAGCCGCACCTGATGGACGAAGAAGGCCTGGACGACCAGGGCCACGGTGAACAGGCCGATGGTGCGCTCCAGATGGAGATCACGCGCGCCGTCCGAGACGCTCTCGACGAGATCGCCGAGTACGTAGGGGCCGACCAACGAGGCGATCACCGCCAGGGTGTTGACGGTGACGAGGGCGACGAACGCCCCGCGGTGCCGCCGCAGCAGCTCGCGGACGTACGCCCCCACGGTCGCCGGCGCGCCGACGGGCAGGGTCTCCGCCGTCGTCGGTGCCGCCGGGTCGTACTCCGGTGGCGCCAGGCCGATCATGCCGTCTCCTCGATGTCGTAGTTGGTGATGATCGCCGGGGCCAGCTCGTCGTCCGTCTCGCGCGTGACGACCGCGCGGTAGCGGGGCTCGCTGTGCACCAGCTCGCGGTGCTCGCCCACCGCCACGACCTCGCCCTCGTACAGGAAGACGACCCGCTCGGCCCGGTCGAGGATCAGCGGTGACGACGTCAGGACCACGGTCGTGCGTCCCCGGCGCAGATCCCTGATGCCGTCGGCGACCCGCGCCTCGGTGTGCGAGTCGACGGCGGACGTCGGCTCGTCGAGGACGAGGACGCCCGCGTCGGTGACCAACGAGCGGGCCAGCGCGAGCCGTTGCCGCTGCCCGCCGGACAGGGAACGTCCGCGCTCCGTGACATGCGCGTCCAGCGGGGCCTCGTCCACCGAGGCCTGCGCCAGGGCGTCGAGGACGTCGGCGCACTGCGCGGCCGTGAGGGCCTCGTCGGCGCTCACCGCTCCCGAAGCGGGGACGTCGAGGAGCCCGCGGAGGGTACCGGAGAGCAGCACCGGGTCCTTGTCCTGGACGAGGACGGCGGTGCGGGCGGCGGCCAGCGGCACCGCGTCGAGTTCCACCCCGCCGAGCAGCACCGACGGCAGCTTCTCCGCACCGTCGAACGCGGCGTGCCCGCCGAGCCGTTCCGCGAGCCGCCCCGCCTCGTCCGGGTCACCGCACACGACGGCGGTGAGGATGCCCGCGGGAGCGAGCAGCCCGGTCGCCGGGTCGTAGAGGTCACCGGAGGGCGTTTCCACGTCCTCGTCAGGACCGCCGGGGTGTGTCACGCGCTCCAGGGCGAGCACGCGGGCGGCGCGCTTGGCCGAGGGGCGCGAGAAGCTGTAGGCCATCGCGATCTCCTCGAAGTGCCGCAGGGGATAGGTCAGCATCGTGATCGCGCTGTAGACCGTGACCAGTTCACCGATGGTGATCCGCCCTTCGCGGGCCAGGCTCACGCCCTGCCAGACGACCACGACGAGCAGCAGCCCCGGAAGCAGCACCTGGACCGCCGAGATGGTCGCCCACATCCGGGCGCTGCGCACTGCGGCCGTACGCACTTCCTGCGAGGCACGGCGGTAGCGGTCGAGGAACAGTTCCTCGCCGCCGATGCCGCGCAGCACGCGCAGGCCGGCCACGGTGTCCGATGCCAGTTCGGTCGCACGCCCGGCCTTCTCGCGCTGGTGGTCGGCGCGCCGGGTGGCGCGCGGCAGCAGCGGCAGGACGGCGAGGGCGAGCACGGGGACGCCCACCGCGACGAACACGCCGAGCGCGGGCTGGTACACGACGAGCCCGGCACAGACGAGGACGACCGTGAGCGCGGCAGCCAGGAACCGCGAGGCCGCCTCCACGAACCAGCCGATCTTCTCGACGTCACCGGTGGACACCGCGACCACCTCACCGGCGGCGACGCGCCGCGTGAGCGCCGAGCCAAGCTGGGCGGTCTTGCGGGCCAGCAGCTGCTGGACACGGGCGGCCGCGGTGATCCAGTTGGTGACCGCCGTGCGGTGCAGCATGGTGTCGCCCACGGCGATGGCGAGCCCGCTCAGCAGCATCAGCCCGCCCGCAAGGGCGAGCCGGTCCCCGGAGCGGTCGACCACGGCCTGTACGGCCACGCCGACCAGGTACGGGAGCACCGCGATGGAGCCGAAGTGCAGCAGCCCCCAGGCGAGCGACTTGAGTTGCCCGCCAAGTTGGTTCCGTCCGAGCCAGAGCAGGAAGCGCGGGCCCGAGCGGGCATCCGGCATGCCCGGGTCGGCGTACGGAAGATCGCGAATCTGCATGACGTCCCAGAGCTAGGAGCGGGGGACCGTCGGTTCGGCGGAGAGAGCCGGCGTGAACGGACGGCCGTGTGCGGGCGGCGGTATGGCGCGGTAGTGCGGCGGTGAGTCGGCGGTAACAGGCCGTGAAAGGTTCGCCTCGTACGGTGGGCCGAGGCAAACGGTTTTCTGCCGGGGAGTAAAGATTCGGCCCGTTCTCCGGGCGGGCCAGGGGCTCGGGACGGGTTCGCCGTGCCGGGTGCGACCATGGACGGATGCGTAGAGCCGGTGCGGTGCGAATGGCGGTCGCGGTCGCGGCCTGCGGTGTTCTTCTGACGTCCTGCGGAAGTTCGGACGACGGGGCGAAGGACGGGACGAAGGACGCGGCGAAGAAGGACGACGCGGGCGCGGGCCAGGCGAAGGGAGCCAAGGCGCCGGCGACCCAGGACCTCAAGCGCATACCCGACGTCGGCGACCGCCTCCAGGACAAGATCCCCACGAACGCGCAACAGGTCGTCGCCGTCTACGGACAGGGCGAGGACTCGGCGAAGTCCACCGTCGTCCTGTACACGAAGTCCGGCGGCACCTGGGACAAGACCCGCAGCTGGCCCGCCCACAACGGCAAGAAGGGCTGGACCACCGACCACCGCGAGAACGACAAGCGCAGTCCGGTCGGTGTCTTCACGCTCACCGACGCGGGCGGTGTGCTCGCCGATCCGGGTGCCGAGTTCCCGTACACGCAAAGCGCGTCGATGCAGGCCCCGCACTACTGGCCCAAGACTCACTGGCACGACTTCGACTATGTGATCGCCATCGACTACAACCGCGCCAAGGGCACCCCGCCCAACGACCCGAACCGCCCCCAGGGCCAGGCCAAGGGCGGCAGCATCTGGCTGCACATGGACCACGGCAGCGGTACGTCGGGGTGCGTGAGCCTGTCGAAGGCGGGCATGGAGTACCTCCTGAAGAACCTCGATCCGAAGCGGCACCCGGTTGTCGTCATGGGTGACAAAGCGAACCTGAAGGGCTGACAAGGCGAACCTGAAGGGCTGACAAGGCGAACCTGAAGGGCTGACATGACGAACCTGAAGGGCTAGCTCCGCCAGGCCCCCCGGGCGTAGAAATCCCCCATGAGAAGACGCGTCATGTCCATGCTCGTCGGGGTCACCCTCGCGGCGAGCACCCTCCTCAGCGCGGGCCCCGCATCGGCCGACAGCGCGGGCCCGGCATCGGCCGACACACCCCCGCCGGAATTCGGCAACGACTGGCACGACCCGGTCACGGCGGCCCCGCCCATCGAGAAGCCGCACACGAAGTCGTGTGAAGTGACCGTGGCCGAGGCCCAGTTCAAGGACTTCACGCCCTACAAGGGCGACTACGCCCCGCCCGAGAAGTGCGGCAAGGGCGACTGGGGCAAGGTCGTGCTGCGCCTCGACGGCAAGGTGAAGGGCCGGCAGTACGACCGCCTCGGCTATCTCCGCATCGGCGGTGTCGAGGTCTTCCGCACGTCCACTCCGGAGCCGTCCGTGGACGGCATCACCTGGTCCGTGGAGAAGGACGTCACGCGCTACCGCGAGACCCTGGGCCGCGACCAGCAGGTCGAGATGCTCATCGGGAACGTCGTCAACGAGACGTATACCGGCATCATCGACGTCAAGGCCACGCTGACGTTCTACGAGCCGGAGAAGCACACCACCAAGCAGGCACCGCCCGACCGCGTCCTGCCCCTCGGCGACGCCACCACCGTCACCACCCCGCGCAACAGCGAACGCATCGTCGCCGAGGTCTACGCGACCGGCTCGGGCGGCGGCTGCGAGGAGTACTGGTATCTGACGGTGCCCGACGCCGCGCCGTACTCCTGCAAGGCCGATGACGGCCCCTACCGCGAGGTGCAGGTCACCGTGGACGGTCGACTCGCCGGAATCGCCACGCCGTTCCCGACCGTGTGGACGGGCGGCTGGTCCAACCCCTTCCTGTGGTACGTGATTCCAGGGCCCCGCGCCTTCGACATCAAGCCCATCGAGTACGACCTGACGCCGTTCGCCGGACTGCTCAACGACGGCCGCCCGCACCAGGTGGAGGTCTCCGTCGCGGGCAGGCCGGAGGCGACGACGGGCTGGCACACGCCGACCAACATCCTTGTCTGGCAGGACGAGAAGAGCGAGCGGGTCACGGGGAAGCTGACCGGACACCGGGCGGGCGAGCTCGCCAACAAGGCGACATACACCCCCGGTTCGCCGGAGCACCGCCTCGACACCCGCGGCAGCCACCGGCTCAGCGTCTCGGGGTACGTCGACACCTCCCACGGCCGCGTCGAGACCACCGTCACCCGCGCGCTCGGCAACACCTCCGTGCACCGCTGGACCGAGGGCGAGTCCACGGACGCGCTCGCATCCACCTGGACGGACCGCGAGACGGTCACCACCAACAGCCGTGCGGTGCGCACCGACCGTACGTACACGATGGACGGCACGACGACGCTCGGCGCCGGCGACCGTCTGCGCACCGAGATCGCGCTCGGGGACCGGACGGAGACGGTCACCAGGCACGACGGCCGCCGCACCGGACGGTCCGTGGCCGATGACCGGTACGAGGGCGATGCGACGTACACCGCCAACGTCCCGCGCGAGGACCGGCACGCGGTCGGCACCTCACGCGAGCGCTACCGCGTGTACGGGGGCGGTCCCTGCTACGACCGCACCCTCGCGACCGTGCAGGGGACGCTGACGGAGGACCGGCTGCGCTGCTGAACGGGTCGGTCCGCCGAGGGCCGATTTGGAGCAAGATCCAAGATTTACGCCGATGCGATCTGGAGGTCTTCTACGGAAGCGGGCACTCCGCCATAGTGGCGCATCGCGGAAACAAACTTCCGCATGGCAGAAGTCACTTGAAGTCTTTCTACAGGAGTGCCCGTGCCGCAGTCCGTAGCGTCCATACCGGGACGCGTCGCACGCACATGGCGAACCTCACTGTTCGCGCAGGTCGCCTGCGCGCTGGTGATCGGAGTCGTCGTCGGACGGCTGTGGCCCCCCCCCCGGCCCGCCCGCCCCCCCCCCCGCGGCCGGCGGGGAAGGAGCATAAAAACGAAGATAACCCCCCCCCGGGTG
>NZ_JBHYIG010000138.1:0-2621 GCF_042740015.1 Streptomyces sp. NPDC059037 | reverse complement strand
TGGGCGCTGGGGGTGTGTTTTGGGGTTGTGGGGGGGGGCGGGGGGGCCCCCCCGCGGGCCCCCCCCACCACACCGCTCGGCGACGGCTTCGTACGTCTCATCAAGGCGATGATCGCCCCGCTCGTGTTCTGCGTGGTCGTCGCCGGCATCACCAAGGCCGGAGATCTCAAGGCCTTCGGCCGCATCGGGCTCAAGGCGCTGATCTGGTTCGAAGTCGCCACCACGGTCGCCCTGGTGGTCGGCCTGCTCGCCGGAAACCTGGTGAGCCCCGGCGCCGGCATGAACGTCGATCCCTCCCAGCTCGACGCATCGGCCGTCGACGAGAAGACCGGCGGCGGTGAACTGCCCTCGACCAGCGAGTTCATCCTGCATTCGCTGCCGGACAGCGCCGTCGGGGCCTTCGCGGAGAACTCGCTGCTCCAAGTCCTCGTGCTGTCCTGCCTGTTCGGCGCGGCGCTGCTGCACCTCGGCAACACCAAGGTCCCCGCGATCCTGCCCGCCATCGAACAGGGCCAGGAGATCGTCTTCGCGATCGTCGGCTTCATCATGAAGCTGGCCCCGCTCGCCGTCTTCGGAGCCACCGCCCACCTGGTGGGGGAGTACGGCCTCGGCGCCCTGTCGACGTACGGCAAGCTCATCGGCGTCTGTTACGCGGTGGCCCTGATCTTCCTCGTACTGCTCGGTCTCGCCCTCAAGGCGCTCACCGGCCTGAGCCTGTGGAAGTTCGTCCGCTACACCCGCGAGGAGATGCTGCTCGCCCTCGGCACGGCCTCCAGCGAGACCGTCATGCCGCGCATGATGCAGAAGCTGCGCCAGGCGGGCTGCCGCGACGACGCGGTGGGCCTTGTCCTGCCGACGGGGTACTCCTTCAACCTCGACGGCGCCTCGATCTACCTCTCCATCGGTACGTTGTTCATCGCGCAGGCGGTGGGCGTGGATCTGAGCCTGGGGCAGCAGATCACCGTGGTCCTCGTGCTCATGCTGACCAGCAAGGGCATGGCGGGCGTGCCCGGTTCGGCGTTCCTCGCGCTGTCCGCGACGGCCTCCGCGCTCGGGGTCATCCCTGCCGGAGCGGTGGCGCTGCTGCTCGGCGTGGACCGCATCATGGACGCCATGCGCGTCGCCACGAACCTGCTCGGCAACTGCGTCGCCGTCTTCGTGGTCTCCCGCTGGGAGGGCGCCCTCGACACGGCACGCGCCAAGAAGGTACTCGGCGGCGAGATCGCCTTCGTACCGGAACAGCCGGAACAGCCGGAACAGGCGGAACAGGCGGAGGAGCCCGACAGCGCCGAGACGAGCACTGCCGGGCCCAAGTCCCTTACGCCTGCGGCTTCTCCGAGTCCACTCCCGGACGCGCCTTCTTCCACAGCCCGCGAGTGAAGTCGGGGATCGCCTGCGGCGCACCCTTCGCCTTGATGGAGAGGTGGCTCAGCGGCACGGGGGACGTCCAGGTCGCGGCGTCATAGACGTCGAAGTCCGGCACCAGGCCGAGCTGCATGGTCTGCATCAGACGGAAGATCATGATGTAGTCCATGCCGCCGTGCCCGCCGGGCGGGTTGGAGTGCTCCTTCCACAGCCAGTGGTCGAACTCCTCGGCGTACTTGGCGAAGTCGCCCCACTCGTCGTTCGTGTGGTCCGGCTCGATGTAGATGCGCGAGGGGTAGTCCTCGAAGACGCCCTTCGTGCCGCCGAGGCTGTTGATGCGGCTGTAGGGGTGGGGGGTCGACACGTCGTGCTCCAGACGGATCACCCGCCCCTTCGCCGTCTGGACGAGGCTGATGGTGCGGTCGCTCTCGATGTACGTCTCCTTCCAGCTCGGGTCGCCCGCCGGCATGTTGGCCTTGCGGTACTCGGCGAGACCGAGGGCGGGCGTGCCGAAGCTGGAGATGTGCGTGACGCGGTCGCCGCGGTTGATGTCCATGTAGTTGGAGACCGGGCCGAAGCCGTGGTTGGGGTAGAGGTCGCCGCGCAGCCGCGTGTGCCACAGCCGCCGCCACGGGCCCTCGTAGTAGTCCGGGTCGAACATCAGGCCGCGCAGATCGTGGTTGTACGCGCCCGCCCCGTGCAGCAGATCACCGAACTTGCCCGCGTGGGCCATCCGCAGGACGCGCATCTCGTTCTTGCCGTAACAGCAGTTCTCCAGCTGCATGCAGTGTCTGCGGGTGCGCTCGGAGAGATCGACGAGTTCCCACAGCTGGTCGAGCTGCAGCGCGATCGGACACTCCACGCCGACGTGCTTGCCGTTCAGCATCGCGGACTTGGCCATGTCGAAGTGCCAGTCCCAGGGCGTCGCGACGTACACGAAGTCGATGTCGCCGCGCTTGCAGAGGTTCTCGAAGTCGTGATCGCCCTTCGTGTACGTCGCCGGGGCGGGCTGACCCGCGTCGGTGACCTTCTTCGCGGCCTTCGCGGTCTTGTCCTTGACCGGGTCGCACAGCGCGACGACCTTCACCCCCGGGATCGCGAGGAACAGATCGATCATGCTGCCGCCGCGGTTGCCGAGCCCGACGATGCCGACCCGCACCGTGGAGCGCCGCTCGAAGGGCACGCCGACCATGGTCTCGCCCTGGCGGGCCGGCGCCTCGGCGGCCGCCGCGGTCGCCCCCTGCGGGGTGTCGGCC
>NZ_JBHYIG010000137.1:0-25175 GCF_042740015.1 Streptomyces sp. NPDC059037 | reverse complement strand
TGGGCGGCGCCGGTGACCATGTTCTTTACGTAGTCGGCGTGGCCCGGCATGTCCACGTGCGCGTAGTGCCGGGTGTCGGTCTCGTACTCGACGTGGGCGATGTTGATGGTGATGCCGCGCTGTGCCTCCTCGGGGGCGCGGTCGATGCGGTCGAAGGGCACGTACTGGGTACTGCTGCCGGTGCCGCGCTCGGCGAGGACCTTGGTGATGGCGGCGGTCAGGGTGGTCTTGCCGTGGTCGACATGGCCCATCGTGCCGATGTTGAGGTGCGGTTTCGTGCGGACGTAAGCCGTCTTGGACATGGCGGTTCCTTCTGGGGAACTCGAAGCAGAAGTCCTGGGCGCACGTCATCGCGTACGCGCTCGGGACGGGGACCCCGGGGCCGAACCGACCCTCCCCCTAGGGGGTCCGCCGGAGTGTCCGGGGAGGGTCAGCGTCGGGCGCCGTCGACGGGAAGTGCGGCGCAGAGGAAGACGGCAGCCTGCGCAGCGACCGCGACTGCGGTCGAAGCTGCGGGGAAGGCATACCGGAACATGTCGCAGATCATCGCCGATCGGGCCGTGCGGGGCGAACGGTTTTCTCGGCAGGGCAGTTATCGATGGCACAGAACCCGGCGTACAGCCCGACGCGTCTGTCTTTATGGCCCTGACCAGGGGTTTCTCCTTGGTCAGGGCCATATCTCTTGCGGAGGCGCTTCCCGCTTCTACCTGCGGTTTCCCGGGAGTTCCCGCGTGGGTGTGCACTGTGTGTGCACGCAGGTGGGGCGATCGTAAGGGTCTACAGGAGGGCGACGGCGCGCGCAGGTTCGATTCCTTGGCAGGGGACGTGGGGATGGGGGAAGCCGGTGGTCGGGGGCGGACGCCTGGTGATCCAGACGGTCGTCCGGGCGAATCGGTAGACCGATGACTCCTTGCCGCAGGTTCGTGCTCTGGCGGGAGCCGCGACAGGGCGAGCTGGCTCAGGCGGCGGCCACGACCCAGCATCGGTGTCCTTCGCGGGTGAGCTGATCAGTGGTTGGTTGTAGGTGTGGCGGAGACGGGGAATTCGACGAGGGTCGCAGCACGCAATTCTTCGTCGCGGAGCAGGGGCAGCACCCAGGGTGGCTCGTCCCTCATGACAATGTCTGCGCCCGGTAGCACGGCCTGGCGCAGCATTGCTTGCCACACGTCTGCAAACGGCTGGAGGGTCAGTAGGCCGAGTGCTGCACGCATGCCCTTCTCGTCGTCGTCGCGGCGGGCCTGCCCCCAGTTGTGCAGGACCACCCAGGCGTTCTCGTGAGCTCGTTTCCGGGCTTCGGGAAACCGCCGCGCGGGCAGATTCAGTCCCAGCAGCTCGATGGTCGATTCTCCCTTGGCAGTCGGGCTGCGGTAGATGCCCTCCCTGAGGTTGAGGACGAGGTGGGCGAAGGGGTCGTCGCGTGTCGGGTCTACCAGCAGGGGCTCGCCGGTCTCCTCGTCGCACTTCCACCATGTCCCCTTGTACTTGCTATTACAGGGGCCGCACGCCAGCAGGTGGTTGGTCCAGCGGAAGGTCTGGAGGGAGTTGTGCTCGCGTGGCTCGAAGTGTTCGATGTCGGTACCGGTGCAGCTGCCGCAGTACATGCAGCAGCCGAGGATGCCTGGGGCCATGCGGCGCAGTACTTCGCGCAGGGCCTTCTTGACGTCGCCCTCTCCGTCCCACAGGTTGTCCGCGTATTTCTTGCGCGCCCCGCTTGCTACGTCTCTAAGTCCGATGCGCTTGGTGAGGATGGTCATCCGCGCGCTGACGTCCTCGGGCAGCGAGAGGCGTTGGATCGGGATCACGCGTCGCGCCTCTGGGAAAGCCGGTAGCGCTCCATCACTTCGTCGACTCGGGCCACGGGGGAACTGGAGAGGCGGTCGCGGAGTCGTAGGTATTCCTCGGTCTGCCCGGTATTGGCACGGCCGAGAAGGACGTCGTACTCCAACTCGGCCAGCCTGTCCCGCAGTTCACGTGCCTGTTCGGAGTAGGGCGAGTCGAGGCCGAACAGGGCCGACAGCGCCGCGTCATCCCCAGTTCCGTACACGATCCGCCCATACAGTTCTTCGTCCACCACCTGTGGCGGCTGGTGCTCGTTTGATCCGGGGAGCCGGATCAGTCCACCCGGGTCGGCTGCCTGGCAGATGTAAGGGCTGTGGGTGGTGACGATGAACTGGATCGCCGGGAAGTGTGTGGTGAGCCACTGCCCGATGCGCTTTTGCCAGGTCATGTGCAGGTGCGCGTCGATCTCGTCGATGAGTACCACGCCCGGGTGCGGTAGCACGACCGTGCCGCTGTTGCGCTCCTCGAACTCGAGGGTCCCGTACGCGGCGTGCATCTGGCGAACGATGTCCAGGACCAGGGCGACTACGGTCCGCTGCCCGTCGCTCATCCGCCGGAGTTCGACACGGGCGCCCTCCGGGCCGCTGTCGCCGTGGCGCCGTAGCCACATCCCCTCCGAGTCGACGTCCTCGATGCGGTAGCCGTCCGGCAGCAACCCGTCGTCGGCGCCGGTGTTGAGCAGCCGGAGCACTCCGGCCTTGAGCTCGCCGATGCCGGGGCGGTGCTCCAGTGAGCGCAGATGGAGGGAGAGGAGCCAGTCAAAGGCCTCGGTGAGGGCCGACTGCTCCTCGAAGAGGGTGCGCAGCGCGCTGGCCCGGTCGAGCTGCTGCGGAGCACGCTCATACAGGCCTGTGCCGGTGAGGCGCCGGAAGGGTCCGTAGGCGGCGCAGAACCAGCCGGGTGGCGGGGCCGAGGACCAGAGGGAGGAGTTGAGGGGACGGGGGGCCGTGAAGACCACCTCGGTGGGCGGTTCGAAGTCTTCGACGAGCTCGTCGAAGAGCCCGGCGGCCTGCTCGGGTCGCCAGTCGAGCCGTGCCTCGGACAGTCCGTGCGTGCCCGGGGCCATCGCATCGGCGGCCGGGTCCGCGAGGACAGTGATCACCGCTGAACCGCGGGTAGCGCTGTGGGTCAGGTATTCCTCGAGTTCCGGTTCCAGCTGGTGTGCCCGGCGTCCTCCGGTCAGCGTGAGCGCGAGCATGCGCAGCAGGGTGGTCTTGCCCGAGCCGTTCCGCCCCGCCAAGACGGTCCAGCCCGCGTGCCCGCCGCCGGGCCGCGTGAAATCGAGGTCGCAGGCGCGCGGGCCGTGGAAGCCACGTACCCCGTCGACCTTGAGCCTCGCCACGTACACCGGCCAGTCCTTCCCTCGGCGTGACATCTCGTACGCCGTGTGTGATGTCGCCCACTGTACGGACTGCCGATGACAACGGCAGTCCTGGGCCTGATCTTTGCGTACGTTCCCAGGACGCGTGCACCGGCTGCTGTAATCGGTGCACGGACAACGACTCGGTCCGGGCAGGGACGTGTTGGGAGGGACCATGAGCGGTGCGGCGCCAGAGTGGGCCGGGACAGTGGAAGCGGACCTGACCGCTTCGGGATGGCGGGTCTACGCGCCCGGCGAGCGCGAACTTGGTGTCGCTCATGAGGCGGTGCGCTCCCCGGTCTCGCCCAGCCTGGTCCTGTTCACGCTGTATGTGCAGCGTCGGCTGTGCGGGATTGTCGCCGCCGGTCCCGTGCAGAGCGATGAGCAGGCCTTGCTCGACATCGCCGCTGAACAGGCCGCCCGGATCGCGGGCCGACACTCCGACCGGGCCTGGCGGGGCGCGCGGCCTCTGCCGTTTCAGTACGCCACCAACGGCGCCACTTGGCGGTTCCGGAACGCGTTGGACGCCGAACACTTCGACGGTGCCCCTGCCCCGGGCGGCCCTGATGGTGGTGCCCGGAGTCGGCGCATATTCGCCCCGCATCAGCCCGCCACCGTGGAACGCTGGATGCGGGAGGCCGAGCGGGCGCCGACCGCCCCGACCTTCCGGGCCCGTCTCCGCAGGCTTCCCGCCGCCCGCCTCGACCACAAGCGGCTGCGGTCCGCGCAGTACCGGTCCATCAAGGCGCTGGAGAAGTCCCTGGCCCGTGACGACCAGCGGGCCCTGATCCAGATGGCGACGGGGGCGGGCAAGACGTACGCCGTCGTTCAGAGTAGTTACCGCCTGTTGCGGCACGCGGGCGCCAACCGGGTGTTGTTCCTGGTGGACCGCAACAACCTGGGCAGACAGGCGTACAACGAGTACCGGGACTTCGTTCCGCTCGGTGCCAGGACGCCCTTGCATGAGCAGATGCCCCTTCGGTTGTTCAGCAGGGGCGCGGTCGCGGACTCCGACAAGATCGTCATCTCCACGATCCAGCGGCTTTGGTGCAAGCTCACCGGAATCCCCGTGCCAGCCGAGGACGACGAGAATTTCGAGAGGGAGCGGGCCGACCGGTTGGCGGGCCCTGTGGCATCCGTGGGCTACTGCCGCGACCTGCCGCCCGATTTCTTCGACGTGATCGTGGTCGACGAGTGCCATCGGTCGATCTACGGACGGTGGCGCCCGGTCCTGGAGTACTTCGACGCCCATGTGGTCGGTCTGACCGCGACGCCGATCCAGCAGACCTTCGCGTTCTTCGACAACAACCTGGTCAGTCAGTACACCTCCGAGCAGGCCGTCGCCGATGCCGTGAACGTCGACTACGACATCTACAAGATCGACACAAGGATCACCCAGCAGGGCTCGGTCATTCCTGCGCTGAATAGGGAGGTGCATCCCGACGCTACGGTCCAGCAGGTCAACTCCGTCGTCGCCAAGATCCACAAGCTGACCCGGGCCGAGCAGTGGCAGACCGTGGAGGAGGACGACCCCTACGCCCGTACCGAGGTCAATCACCGGGTGCGTTCCAAGGACCAGATCCGCCTGGTCGTGGAGACCTTCCGGGACAAACTCTTCACCGAGATCTTCCCACCGACCGTTGATCAGGAGACCGGCGAGGTTCAGAGCCGGGAGATCGTTCCCAAGACTCTCTTCTTCGCCCAGAACGACCTGCATGCCGACGCGATCGTGGAGGCCGTATGCACCGCGTTCGGGGCTGGGGACGGCTTCTGCCGGAAAATCACCAGCCAGGCCTCCCGCCCCGACAAGGCATTGTCCGACTTCCGGAACAAACGCGACCTGCGCATCGCCGTGACCGTCGACATGATCGCCACCGGCACGGACATCCCTGCCCTGGAGTGCCTGGTCTTCATGCGAGACATCCAGACCTGGTCGTACTTCGAGCAGATGAAGGGGCGCGGGGCCCGCACCATCAAGGGCTCCGATCTGGTGAAGGTGACGGCGGACGCCGTTCACAAGGACAGGTTCGTGATCGTCGACGCGGTGCGCGTCACCGAGCACCCCAAGACCGATGCCCGACCGCTGGTGCGGGACGACGCCAGGCCTGTGCCGAGTCTGGAGCGCCTCCTGAGCGCCTGCGAGAAGGGCGAACTCGTCCATCCCGATGACATCGCTACCCTCGCCGGCCGCCTCAGCCGTCTCGGACGCCGCCTCGACGAGCGGGGCCGAGCGGCCATCGAGGAGCATCTGGAGCCCGACCGGACGTATGAGGAGCTGGTTCGCTCTCTCGTTCGGGCCGCCGATACCGAGCCGCCTGCGGTGGTACGTGCCGAGAGCCCGGCACCGGACGAGCTGGACGCGTCCGAGGAGATCACCGATGCCGTGGACCTGCTGGCCGCGAGTGAACAACTGCGGGCCGCGCTCCTCAAAGCCGCCCAGGACAGCTGGCTGTTGGTCGACCACCTCAGCCAGGACCAGCTGCTTGAAGCCCGCGGCCTACGAGACGAAGAGGAGGCCCGCCGGGTCGTCGACGACTGGCGTGCGTACATGGCCGAGCACGCGGACGAGATGCTGCCGCTGCGGCTCGCCTTTCAGGAGCGACGGCCGCCCCGCGAGGTGCTTCGTGAACTTCGCGAGCTGATCGGTAAGGTCAGGGCGACCCGGCGCGAGTGGACCGAGGCCAGGCTCTGGAAAGCGTACGTCGACCTGGAGATCGCCCGAGGTGCTGCGAGGCGGAACGCCGGATTGGTCGAGTTCCTCTCCGTCATGCGCTACGAACTAGGACTCGATGGGAAAGAGTTTCGGCCATATCGCAGTACGGTTGAGGGCCGCCTCGAAGCGTGGCTCTCCCGGCAGGAGACATCTGGCGTCGTTTTCGACGATCGGCAGCGGGTGTGGCTGCGGCAGGTGGTGAACGTGGTGGCGGCCAACGCCACGCTGTCGGTTGCCTCACTGGATGAGGGGCGACGGGCGGCGGTCGGCGGCTACGGCGACTTCGTGGACGCTTTCAAGGACAGCCGGTGGCAGCCGGGTGAGCTGGTGGACGAGTTGGACAGGGAACTGGGTGCGTGAGCGGGAGCAAGGCTGAGGGGATCGGCGCGGCCGATAGAGCGCGACTGCCGGACGGGTGGGCGTGGGCGACGGTAGCCGAGGTCGGTGACGTCGAGCTCGGTCGATCCCGGCATCCTGACTGGCACGAAGGCCCTGAGATGCGGCCCTACCTGCGTGTGTCCAACGTTTTCGAGGACCGCATCGACGCGACAGGTATGAAGGAGATGGACTTCTCCGGTGTCTTCGACAAGTATCGCCTGCAACTGGGCGACGTTCTGCTGAACGAAGGGCAGAGTCCCCACCTTGTGGGCCGTCCCGCCATGTATCGAGGCGAGCCCGCAAACGTGGCGTACACCAACAGCCTTATCCGCTTCCGAGGCAACACCGGGATCTTGCCCGCATGGGCGCTGCTCGTCTTCCGTAACCATCTGCATTCAGGTCGTTTTATGCGTGAGGTTCGGATCACGACGAACATCGCGCATCTGTCAGCGGCAAGGCTGAAGGCCGTGGAATTCCCGGTCCCCCCTACCGCCGAACAACACCGCATCGCCGCCGCCCTCGACACCCGCATGGCCCGTCTCAACACGATCGAGACCGCGGTGGACGCTGCCCGCCGAGACATTGCCGCCCTGCGCAAGGCCGTCCTCCTGGACGCCGTACCGGAGCCAGAGCACTGGCCCGCGCACTGGACGGCAACGACCACAGGCAAGGCCGGAACCGTCGAGCTGGGGCGTGCCCGGCACCCGGACTGGCACACCGGCCCGAAGGTACGCCCGTACCTGCGCGTCGCGAATGTCTTCGAGGACCGCATCGACGCCAGCGACGTCAAGGACATGGACTTCTCCGGGGTGTTCGACAAGTATCGCTTGGCGCCGGGCGACATCCTGCTGAACGAGGGACAGAGCCCTCACCTCGTGGGCCGTCCCGCTATGTACTGCGGCATCCCCGAAGGGGTTGCCTTCACCAACAGCCTGCTGCGCTTCCGCGCGGGCGACGGCGTGCTGCCCGGCTGGGCGCTCCTGGTGTTTCGCCGCCATCTGCACGCCAGACGCTTCATGCGTGAGGTGCGCATCACGACGAACCTTGCTCATCTCAGCGGGGCCCGTCTGAAGGGGGTTGAGTTCCCGGTACCTCCGCTGGAGGAACAGCAGCGGTTGATCCGTACGGTCAAGCGGCGCCTTGCTTCCCTTGACCGCATTGAGCAGGGCTTGGACCGAGCCGCCCAGCACAACTCGGCTCTGCGTCGAGCCCTGCTCTCCGAGGCGTTCTCCGGCCGTCTCGTCGAGCAAGACCCCGCTGACGAGTCTGCGGAAGAGCTGCTTAAGCGAATCCGTGTCGAGCGCGAGGCGGCCGAGGCCGAACGCAAAGCCGCTCGGAAGGCAGCTCGCGCTGCCCGGAAGGCGCAAACGGGTACCCTTCCTCCGCCTCCCATCAGCACGGACGACACCACCCTCGCCGACGGCGAACAGACCGCCCTCCCTCTGGAGTTCAGCTCGTGAATCAGGAAGCCCGCCGCCTCGTAGAGCGCCTGTGGAACTACTGCAACGTTTTGCGGGACGACGGCGTCTCCGCCTCTAGCTACCTGGAGCAGCTCAGCCTCCTGGTCTTCCTGAAGATGGCAGACGAGACGGAGCAGCTCAACGCCCATCGGCCCAATCCTGCCGATCACGAGCACATGCTGCCCACCACTCCTGAGTGGCAGGGGCGCGGCTGGCCCGAGCTCATTGACCTCGAGGGTGATCCGCTGGAGGAGGCGTACAGCAAGGTGCTGACGGACCTCGGCCGCCGCAGCGACCAGAATGACCACACCACGCTCAGCCTGATCTTCAACCGGGCCCGCAACCACATCGAGAACCCGGCGCACCTCCGCCGGCTGATCGTTGATCTCATCGACAAGGAGAAGTGGCGCAACTCCCGTTCGGACATCAATGGTGCCGCGTACGAGGCCCTGATCGCCCGCAGCGCGCAGGACACCAAGGCCGGGGCGGGGCAGTACTTCACCCCGCGTGTGCTGATCGAGTCCATCGTGCGGTGCATGCGTCCGACGCAGCACGACACGATCACCGACCCGGCCTGCGGGACCGGCGGCTTTCTCGTCGCCGCGTACGAATACATCCTGCGGGAAGAGGGCGACGATCTGCCGGACGATGCCCTGCATCACCTGCGCACGAAGGCGATCTGGGGCCACGAGATCGTGCCGGCGACCGCGCGCCTCGCCGCGATGAACTGCCTTCTGCACTCGCTCGGTGACCCGACGGGGGAACCGATCATCGAGGTCGGTGACGCTCTGGCTAAGCCCCCCGAGCGGCACGCCAGCCTGGTCCTGGCAAATCCGCCCTTTGGTCGCAAGTCGGGGATCAACGTGTCCGGCAAGGAAGCCGACGCCGAAGCTGAGGACCGGGACAGCGTGACGTACAACCGCCCGGATTTCTGGGTGGGTGAACAGACCACGACCAACAAGCAGTTGAACTTCCTCCAGCACATCGGCACCCAGCTAACCGACAAGGGGCGGGCGGCCGTGATCGTTCCTGATGGAGTGCTGTACGAGGGCGGCCCCGGAAGCGTGGGCGACCTGGTCCGCCGCGAACTACTCACCGGCTACAACCTGCACACCATGCTGCGCCTTCCAGAGAACATCTTCTACGCCGGCGGCGTGAAGGCCCACGTTCTTTTCTTCGAAGCAGTATCCGAACACCGCGCGGACGATGACCCGCCCCACACCTCCCATGTGTGGACCTACGACCTGCGCACCGGCAGCCGCTTCACCCTCAAGAAGAACCCGATGAAGCCCGAGCACCTGGCCGACTTCGAGAAGCAGGCGTTCGACCCGTCCGACCCGGCCCGCAAGCACCGCGAGGAGTCCGACCGGTTCCGCCGCCACAGCGCAGCCGAGCTCCTCGCTGCGAAGCAGGTGAACCTGGACGTCGCCCGTCTCAGCCCCGAGGCCCAGGCGGCCGAGCAACTCCCTTCGTCCATCGATGAATTGACCAAGTCCGTGGCCGGGGATCTCCGCTTGGCTTTGGCGGAAATTGAGGCCTTCGCTCAGGAGCTCGACGTTGACCTCACCACGGCGCAGGAGTGAGCTGGCACAGGTTGCTTCCATGACCTGTCCTGCGCTCGCCGATCGACCGTGGCGCAGGTCCAGGTCGTACTCACTCACCCGGCTGCCGCCTCTGGCGCGGATACGATTTGAATCGCCCTGCAGCCCAGCGTGATGCACCTCTGGTCCGAGACCATCGCTATTAGGCGTC
This sequence comes from Streptomyces sp. NPDC059037, assembly GCF_042740015.1. Classification (NCBI taxonomy): domain Bacteria; kingdom Bacillati; phylum Actinomycetota; class Actinomycetes; order Kitasatosporales; family Streptomycetaceae; genus Streptomyces; species Streptomyces sp. NPDC059037. Next base: position 15,673 of record NZ_JBHYIG010000137.1, on the reverse strand, counting down.
GTGGGCGGACTGGATTGGCACCCCTCGCCATACCTTGTCTGCCCTTGTCGGCGCTGTTGTCGCGCAAGGTAAGGACATTGACGAGGCTCTGCGCCTGCTCGAACCGGGAATCGACATCGCCGCCGCATCCGAAGCCCGCGAGGCGGCGGGCCGGAGCGAGTGCCTCGACGAGAGCGACTTGTACGAGGACGTGCGGCCAGCTCTCACTGCACTCCGCGAGCGCGGCGGGCAGGTCATCGGCGCAGGAAACCAGACGGTGAAGGCAGGCGGCCTGCTGCGGGCGCTCGGTCTGCCCGCTGACCTGGTCGTCACGTCCGGTGACGGGGGCGTGGCAAAGCCGTCTGGAGCGTTCTCCGATTGGCTCGTCATCGAGACCGGGGTGCCCGCCGAGCACGTCATGTACGTAGGCGACCACCCGCACAACGACGTGTTCTCCGCCCGCGGCGCTGGGCTAGTGACCGCGCACCTACGGCGCGGCCCCTAAGGGTGTTTGTGGGCCGATGCCCCCGACACCGTGACGGCGGCAGACTTCTCCGCTCCCCGACCCCGATCAGGGCGCCCAGGTCATGACCATGCTTCGCATCATGGGACTCGGATTCCGCGCGGCCGCGGTCGTCGGAGCTGGCCCGCCTGGTGTCCGGTGTCCGCGGTGGAAGCGGCACAGGCGGTGGGGTATCACCCGGGCGGGTGAAACTCTGATTCTTTCTCCTGCCTCCACTGACCGTAAACAGCCTGGTCAGTCCGGTGGTAGGCCTTCGAGGTCGTGACACGCTGGCGGACATGCTTGTGATCGCGCGCTCGTCACTCCGACACGATTACCTCCATCACGCAGAGCTCTCTGTCAAGAACACTCAGTAAAGTGAGATGGAGGAGTGACGGTGCTCGATGCCGTTATGAGCCGGCGCCGAACCATGCTGGTCAGCGCCACGATTCGCCTTGGGTACGCCTGGATGATCCGGCGCGAGGAATCCCGGGCCTGGCGCGAAGTAATGAGCATGACCGGGGTGGTCAACTCGATCCTCGGCGCCGGTCGAGAAGCCCTGACCCCGGCTGAACTCGTCGACCAGCTATCGAGGAATCCACTTCGGTATATCGCTCCCGAAGCCTTCGAGGATGATCCCCTGGGGCAGGTCACGATCCTGGAGTGGGGTGAGATCAGCGACGACGTCTACTCCGACGGATGCTCGGCGATCGTGTCGCTGCTTGAGCGAGGTGATCGCGGTCGAGGTTGGATGCCCACCTGGACATGGATGCAGCACGAGATCATCGAAAACGAGGCGTTTCTCGGACTCAAGGCGGGGGCGAGCGATGCGGACTACGTGATTCGGCGACGGTTCACGACCGAGCACCCGGCCGGTGAACGGGAGCGCATTGCTGACGCGTGCAGCGATGCCGGGATTTTGCCTCCAGTCCGCTACGTGCCCCTTCCACCGGATCGCGCTCATGAGGGGCGCTACTGGTGGCCCTGCCCTGTGTGTCAGTGGCCTATGCGCGTCAACGGGGCGTCTGTGCGCTGCAGTTACCGAGCTCACAACGCTGAGTACGCCGTCCGGAATCTGAAGGGCGGTCAGCCTCCCAGGCTCCGTCCCCGGGACGACACGGTGCGCAGGCAGCCAGCGGCCAAGGTCGTCTACCGGGACGGCGACCGCCAGACGGTCTGCGTCGAATTCCCCGTGTGGCGGTTCATCGTCGTACCGGGTATCGAGGAGCTCAAGTTTTACAAGCGGTGGGACGGTAAACCGCCGCTCATTGTCGAGCTCTGGCCGCGCCAGGATCTCTACGACGTGAGGTTCGCCATCGAGGAGCTGGACTGGACGCTGGCGCTTGATCTCAAGGATGTCGCCAGTGCCTCCGCCCTTGCCGACGAGATCGCCAAGAAGCCGCTCGCCGCGAAGACCATCGTCCTCCCGGATCATCGGGGCACTGCGCAGCGCGCGGAACTGCAGGACCTACTGCCCGATTACACCGTCCTCATGGTCGATGACGTGAACCGGATCGTGAAGAAGAAGCTCGCCGAGGCGAGGCGGGTTCGGTGAAGGACGAACGCGAACGCGATGGTCTCGGACGGGGCCAGTCCCGCCTCGTGTCACGGCTGGTTGCCTGCGCTTGTGCCTGTGCACAGGCGTACTTCCCCGAGGGACGGTCGCGTACCACGCTGACGGCCGCGCAGTACTTGTTGACGGGGAAGTACGATGCCTGGGCAGCCTTCGCGGGCCTTCCTCTGGAGGATCAGCGTCGTCTCAGTCGCCTGCTCGCCCACAGGGCGAACCAGCTGGCGAACGACACAGCGTTTCGCGATTACGCCGACGCGAACTTCTTTGAGCGCCGTGTTCCGGGCTTCCGTCTGCAGGACGGGGAAGAAGAGGTAGTCGGCCACCATGGTCTTGACCCTCGGACCTGTGCCGACCAGCTGTTGGCCGAGATGGACGATATCCGGGTGTCCCAGCAGGTCCTGAGCGCGATCGCGAAACCAGGGGAGTACACCCACACGCTGCGCGTACCGATGGCAGGGCGCCAGAAGGCCCCCGTACTCGCGTACTACACCTTCGAAGAGCACCAAGCGCCGCCGCGTCAGCCACAATCGGTCCCGCTGCACACCGCCCCGGAACTTGCCGAGGCGGTGCTCAAGGTTGAGGACTTCTTGCAGCTGAATGCAGAGCTTGACGAAGGGAAAGGGAACGCCTTCCGGGCCGAGACCCTCGGTCCCTTCTTCAAGAAGATGCGGACCGTGCGGGGAGAAGACGTCGATCGCGCCATGAGGTTGCGGGCGGGCCCGACCACTGTGCTGAGCGCCCCGACGGGCTCAGGGAAGAGCGTCCTCCTTCGGAGCTACGCGACCTGGGCAGTGCAGGAGGGGCACACTGTGGCCCTGGTCGTCGACACCAACGCGAACGCGCTGAAACTCACTCACGCAATCGAGCGGGACCTTGAAGGGTGGGGTGTCCGGGAGCGGTTGGGGGTGGATGCCTCGGCGGCGGTGGTCCCGCTGATGTCGCCGAACAGCCTGATGCGGGAACTGGACCGAGCAGTCAAGGGGGCACATGACCCGGACTACATTGACTGGGTCTTCGCCCGGATCGGCTATTCCTGCCAACTGCCCGCGTGCGCCTCGGTAGATGAAGCCGTAGACACATGGGTACCGGGAGGAGAGCCCTGCACGAAGTTGACCCCCGTACGTCCCGAGCGCGGAGAGCCCTACCGGAGCATGCCCGCTCCGAAGGTCTGCCCCTTCATGCAGGGCTGCGGGAAGTTTCGGCTCGCCCGGCAGGCTGGATCGGCTCACATCATCGTGACCACGCACGCCAACCTCTACGAGGGACGCATGCACATCCCCATGGAGATGGATGACGGGACGGTGGACGAGAAGGTCAGCGTCGAGAAGTTCCTCATGACGCGAGCCCAAGTCGTCCTCATCGACGAGCTCGATGCCTTCCAGTCGACGGTGATGGACCGGTCCGGGCGGGGATTGACTTTGGCGTGGGGCGACCGTGGTCACGATCGCCCCCTTTTGGAAGTGGACACTCAGCTTGTCAGTGCGTTCGGTCGGCTTCCCGGAGCCCTGGAAGAACGAACACGATCGAACGTGTCGGAGTGCAGGCGCCTGGCCGAGACCTACACCATGCATCTGGCCCGCGGCGATCTGGCTCTGAGCGATCAGCTCCCGGAGGATCCGCACCAGAAGCCGCGCAAACAGCGAGGCGGTCGACGATGGATCGTCCCCCAGCGCTGGGATGGATGGCTAGGCAGGCACCTTGCTGCCTTCCTCGCCGACGACGTGTCCAAAGTGTCGCCCGAGCCCGATCCGCGGGATGCCGCAGGGGCGGCGGTGCTCATGGAAGCGGTGTACGACAGCAAGATCGCGACCTATCTTCTCCCTGAGCACGTTCGCGAGTTCGCGCGGCTGGTGCGCTCGATCACCGCTGCCGCCGACGCCGCGGGAGTCCGGGAGGACGCCCGCGGTGAGCTGTTCGAAGCACTGACCTCCTGGATCCCCGCGTCGAAAACCCGAGCAGCGGTGATCGACCGGCTGGTACGCAGGATGTTCCTCGTCCCGCTGAGGGGCATGCTGTACAGCTTCGTTCACGACGCGCCGCAGCTCAAACTCGCCGGCGTCCCCGCGGCAGAGGAGATCACCCAGGCTCTGGGTGGCTACGAGAATTGGAGGGCAATTCCGCACGGCCCTCTCGGACGGCTGGTGTTTGCCTTCACCGAGGACCACAACCCCAAGTCACCTCACGAGACCAAACTGAGTGCCGCAGCGTTCGGCGGTGACCCACACCGCTACGTCACCTCACTGGGGCAGATCACCGCACTCGCTCACTCAGGGCACCCGCGGGTCGTCCTCGGGCTTTCGGCGACCGCCTACATGCCGGGCGCACATCGGCACCACATCCACATCCGCCCCGAGTTCATCGTGCCGGACGAGGGCTCGTCGGTGGTCATCGACGCCCGTGCCATCCCGGACCTGGCGGGTGAAATGATCCGGATCTCGGGGCTCACCGGCAAGAAGAGACGGGAGGCCACGAGACAGCTCGGCATGAGGCTGTGGAGTGAACTCTCGCGAGAGCTCGAAGACCTCGGCGAGCCAGACATCCCTGGCGTCCAGGACGCGATCCTGCTCGCCACGACCTCCTATCAGAGTTGCCGCGACCTGGCCGAAGGGATGCGCGCCGCCGGTGCGCCACCCGGCTTGATCGCCGTCGCGGTGAAGCCTGACGCGGATGCCGACACGGCAACTGAGGTGGAAGCCGAGGACCGGCCCTGGATCGAGATCGCCGGTGACCAGCTGGAGGACTTCGGGGCCCGCCCGCACACGCGCATCCTCATCGCTCCACTCAAGCGCGCCGAACGCAGCCTCAACATCCTCACACCGGGTGAGCGCCGCTCCCGGATCGGCTCCATCTGGCTCGCGGTACGCCCCATGTCGATCGTCGACGACCCCGACGAGCTGCTTGCCCACGTGGGCGCCAGAGCCCTCGATGATCATCGCGTCCACGACAAGCCATGGCTCGAACTCGCGCGATCCAAGAAGACGTCCGGCCAATACTTCGACGAACTGCTGAGCAGCGAGCGCTACTTCAGCGCGTTGCCTCGCCGCGCCAAGAAGGCCATCGCCGCCGAGCTCATCGCCTCCATCATCCAGCTGGTCGGCCGTGCGCGCCGTGGAGGCACACCGGGGCGGATTCGCCTCGTCGACTACGCCTTCCTGGACCCCAAGGGCAACTCCGACCTGCCCAGCCTCATCCGGCAACTCCGTGCTGACTGGGCCGGCTCCGGTGAACTCGACACCATGCTCACCACCAACGGCGAGGCACTTCGGGCCTTCTTCACCTTCGCCGACAACCACAAAGTCACCGCAGACTCATTGGACACCGCATGCTGACCTCCCTGGCCTACCTCCTCGCCCCTGAGCGCCTCGGCACCGTAGTCCTCTACCGACTGAACGAGGACTTCGCCGAGGCATGGAGTCAGCTGCCTCGCTACCGCGACAACGACACCTCCAAGCCGATCCGTCCCGCGTACGCAGGGCTCGCCACAGCGCTTTCCGCGGTGACCAGCCAGCCCATCGTGATCATGCCGGACGTCGACGTTCCACCCGACGACGACCGTGCAGTTCCCACCGTCCTGGCCACGACCAAGCCCATCGCGCCACGTCTGCTGACGCGGGCTGTCCGCAGCTGGGAACAACTCATTCACGGCGGCACGGACGCCAACACCCTCTCTCCGCTGTTGGCGCAGAGTGAAATGGACAAGCCTAAGCTCGGATCCTTCATCCGTGACGCGTCCTCTGGCCGGCCACGAGCGCCACAGTGGTTCTACAAAGTCGCCGCGTGGAACTTCGCCGCCGCAGTCGCGCGTGAACCGCTCCACCTGCCCGCCGGCACCGCAAACGCAGGGCGGCGCATCGAATGGCTGATGGACACCAGAGGCAGCCTGCTCGCCTGGGACCACGTCCTGGAAGGCAAGACGGAGCGACCGGCGAGGACCGGCTACGCGATGCACAAGCTCGACTTCCGGGTCATCACGCTGCCCGGCGAGCCGCGGATCGGCATCCACGTCCTGCCCACCTTCAGCAGACTGGCCACGCACTGGGCTGGCACCCGCACCGCATTCGTCGAACGCGGAAAGAACAACACCGTGCTCCGCCTCCCCGTCGGTCACCGCCGAACCGGCGAAGGATGGGAGCCGTACGCACGCAACTTCGCCGCCCAAGTCGTCGCTGCCTGCAATCTGGAAGCCATCCAGCTCGGTACCAACGAGAACCTCGCCAAGGTGAGTGGATCGGTGCGGGCCCTGGTGCCTGGTCCCACCGAACATCCGCTGGGTAAGGGCACAGGAACTCGTTTCAACCTCTACCTCGCCAATCATGTGAAGAGGGCTGCGTCGAGGCTGAAAGCCGAGCAGCTCGTGTACGAACGAACCGACGTCGAGGTGGTCCGTCACAGGAAGGGGCCCGTCGCGCGGGAAGATCTCGACCACGCTCTGAGCGGCACGGGACAGGACCAGGTACGGATCCTCGCCCTGTACGACGACGAGTACACGCGTGAGCGCATGATCACCGCGCTTACCCCGTACCTTGAGGAGCCGGAGCAGGCGGAGGAGTGGGGGGACAACACCGACCACCGGCTTACGCACCGGATGTGCGTGCAGCTGCGGCGCTTGCCTGCTCTGACCTCGCCTACGCCGGTCGACTGGGATCGTGAACTCTTCTTCCTCGCACCGCTTACGCACAGCATGCTCACTGGCGTATGGGTCGAGACGATCTGGAATCCCAAGAAGCGCACCCCTCGCAGGGGACAACAGGCCGATGCCTATGACCCGAAGCAGGATCTCCGCAGGCACTTCCATCGGCGGGGAGCTGTCTCCCAGTTCATCGCTCAGCGTCCCCGGCCGAAGCCTTCGAAGCCTGAAGACGACGACGGTATCTCCCAAGACCCGGAGGTGAGCACCGACCTCACGACCGTGGCAGGCAACGTTGATGCAGAGCCGCAGGTGGGCGAGGAAGCCTCGAAGCCCAAGCCCAAGCCCAAGCGGCCGCGTCTGGACTACCCAGCCATCAACGGACTGCGTGACCTGATGTTCCGTCTCGGGGCTGTTGACGGACGCCTTGCCGAGGGCGTTGCGCTAGATTGCCCCACGATCCTGGTCGGGCTGCACCTACGCCAGCAGCGAGTCAGCGCGAAGTTCGGCTCCGCGGACAAGACACAGATGGTGGAGGTCCTCACAGCTCTGCACACCGACCCAGACCCGCACAAGCCCTGGCGACTGGAGATGTACAGCCGCCGCGACCACGCCTGGGTATCCCTTCCCCAAGGAGAGGCATCCTTCGGCGCCGGCTCGATCGGCGTGGACCAGCACGCCCGCCACAAAGAAGGCGCGGCGCTGGTCCGTGAGCACATCAAAGCCGCGCTGCGGATTCTGCCCGGACAGACCCCCCTCGTCATCTTCGTGGACACGGAAGCCTGCCGGACCATCTGGCCGGGACTACAGCACGCCCAACTCGACGAAGCCACACTCCCCACCGAAGGTCTCGACGGCAGCGGCCGCTCGGTCGCTGTGGTCAGCATCAACACCTCGTACGGCGAGGTCCCCACGCCCGTCGACCGCGCCGACGCCCGGGGACGACGTGACCCGGCGCGGCCGCAAGCCCCTGACGACTGGCTGCACGCACGAACAACATCCACAGGGGTGACGAGCTGGTACTTCGCCCAGAAATCGCGCAGTTACGACGGCTTCGGCCAAACGGCCATCAACGGCAGCACGTACACCCGCTTCACGATCCCCGAGGACCTGAGAGGGACGCTGCTACGCAAGGACTGGCACAGCTTCACTGCCACTCAGATCACTGTGCCGCAGCCAGGCGAGCACGATGCGAAGGACCTTGCCGCACTAGCAGCGGCCCTGTGTCACCAGTCTCTCGCCTGGGATGCACGCACCCGTCATCCCGTCCCGCTGCACGTTGCCGGCGCCGTTGACCGGAACCACCCCGAGTACCGGGGCTCCAGCTTTGAAACCGCGACCGACCAGTCCGGTGAGGATGCCTCCTGATCGCCTAGGTCGACGCTACGCACTGTCGTGTTCTTGTCGAGTTGCGTCAGGGTCCACAGTGAGCCGGTCCTCAGTCAGCCGTCGATGCCAAGCATCTTCAGTCAGAGGCCGATGCCAATCCGTGCACCATGGACATGGTTGAGCACATCACGTTCGTCATGCGAGAGGCTCTAAGCGGTTCTGGTGAAGTTTGCTGCTGGCTCTTGGATGCGGGTTCGTTGGCGGGCCAGTGCCCGTTCCACAGCAGTGATGGTGGCTTCGATGCTGGTGTGGGCACACAGGGGGGGAACCTGCTGGCCTACGCAGGGCAGCTGGCAGCACAACCCGCCACGCCCGCCACGCACACGGGGCCTCAAGGAATCCGGCGCCTGAGCTCTGGTGGGCCGTAACATGATGGCGCGTAGGCCTGCGCCCCGTCTGGTCTTCCTCAGGCGGCTTCTTTCTTGTCGAACCAGAGGGTGCAGAACGTCGTCAACAGTCCTGCACCGAGGAGGATTTGGGGCACGGTGCGGTCGGTCCACGGTACGAGTGCGATGAGCAGGGCGCAGAGCGTGGTGATGAAGGCCTGTCCGAGGACGATACGGGCCCACACGCCGCGGCGGGCCAGGGACCAGATGTTCCGTTGTACGCCGGTGCTCAGCTTCCGGTAGCGCCACCAGGTCCCGAATCCCCATACCGCGGTCATGAGTACGCAGGCCCAGAGGCGGGCGGCGGGTGGAACCGGCAGCTCCAGACGCGTGTCCCTCGCCGTGGGCAGGACGTCCACTGTCAATCCCGCGATCGCCAGGCAGGTCAGTGCCAGCCAGCGGGTGCCGCGCAGCATGCGGTAGACGGCGCGGTCGAGCCAGAGGTGAAGGTCTTGTTCTGAGTTCGGTGTCGCGGTGAGAGCGGCGGCGTAGATGTCTGCGGCTTCGGCGGGTTTGATGCCGGGCGCACTGCCCTGGGAGTGACTTGCCCAGGCCAGGGCCATGTCGTCCTGCGGGTCGAGGCGTAGCCACTGGGGCAGGGCTTGCTCCACGATGTCGTGCCGGCCGATCCGGTGTGCGGCCAGGCAGAGGACCTTGTAGGCGTCCGGCTGGTCCGGTCCCAGTCGAACTGCCTCTTGGGCCGCCTCGAACGCCTCGTAGTAGGCAGTGGGGGGATGGGGAGGATGAATACTGAGGACCAGGGACAGGGCGGAGTGCGTCCACCATCGCCCCGGCTGCAGGCGGACTGCCTCGCGGGCCGCTGCGGTTGCCTCGGGGAGACGGTTTTGAGGCCACAGCACTTTGGACAGCTGGGTGTATGCGCCGCAGTGTTCAGGGTTGAGGCGGAGGACCTCGTTGAAGGCCCGTTCTGCTTCGGGATACTCCTTCAGGTTCGCGTGTGAGGTGGCGAGGACGTTCCAGGCCTCAAGGTCGTCCGGGTCCTCGGCGAGGCATTGAGACAGCAGCGCTTTGGCGTCGTCGTATCGGCCAACTTCGAACAGAGCTTCGGCCCGGTCCCTCTGGGGGTAGGTGGTCACAGCTTGCGCTTCTTCCTCAGGTAGGCGACCAGGTCGTCGTACATGCCGCCCTCATTGGCGAACATGGCGACGTTACGGGCGGCGGCGAACCACGGTTCGGTCGAGGGCGCGGTGGCCTTCGCCGCGTGCAACAGGTCTTTCATGCTGATCATGCGGATTGTGCCGGTGCGTGCGGAGTCGAGCAGGGCGTTTTCGGCGGCCGCCTCGCAGAGGTGGGCGAGGTCGGCGCCGGACAGGCCGTCGGTGGCCTTGGCGAGTTTTCCCAAGTCGATGCTCTCGATGGGGCGTTCGCGCAGGTGGTAGCGGAGGATTGCCTCGCGGGCCGGGGCGTCGGGCGGCAGGACCAGGAGGGTTCGGTCCAGGCGTCCGGGGCGGCGCAGGGCGATGTCGACGTCCCAGGGGACGTTGGTGGCGGCGAGGACGAAGACGCCTTCGTTGGCGGCGGAGTCGATGCCGTCCAGCTCGGTGAGGAGCTGGTTGACGGTGTTGCGCATGCCGCTGTGGGCGGTGCGGCTGCGTTTGGCGCCGAGCGCGTCCAGCTCGTCGAGGAAGACGACGCAGGGTGCTTGGCGGCGGGCGGTCTGGAAGATCTCGTGCATGTTGCGTTCGGAGTTGCCGATCCACATGTCGAGTACGTCGTTGACCGATACGGACAGGAAGTTCGCGCCGAGCTCGCCGGCGATGGCGCGGGCGATGAAGGTCTTGCCGCAGCCTGGCGGGCCGTATAGGAGCAGTCCGCCGCGCAGGCTCTTGCCGTACAGCTTGCGCAGTTCGGGGTTGCGCATGGGCGCGAGGAAGGCGGCTTCGAGGCGTTCCTTGACGTCCTGCATGCCGCCGACGTCGGCGAGCCGTACGGGGCCGGGTGCGGTGACGTCCCAGGCGGCCGCGTCGCCGGGGTCGCCGTTGCCGTCGGTGCTGAGCGGGGCCTCGACGAAGCGGGGCGGGATGGCGTCGCCGATCTGGTCCTCGGCGGCCTGCCAGTTGAAGCCGGTGCGGGGGCCAGTGTCGGTGGGCTGGTGCGCCGGGGCTTGTGCGGGTTGGGGTGTGACGTTCTGCGGCGGTGTGGACGGGCTGGAGGGGCTCATGGCGCGGGTCATGAGGTCGCGTACGAGCGGATCGCCCGGTGCGTGCTGGAGCGCGACGGCCGTCTCCGTGACAGCCGCATCGTGGTGACCGGCGTCCAGCAGCAGCTCGGCGAGGTGCACTCGCAGAGGGACGTCGCTGGGGGCTGCCGCGACGGCTGTGCGCAGGCTCTGGATCAGAGGGGATTCCTCCGGCATGGTCGACTTTCTGCGTAGGTGATGAGTGAGGCGGTCCGGTGTTCCCTGTTCGCCCTGGATCACCGGGGTGATCTGGCCGGTCCTGGGGCGGCTTTGAGGTGTTGGGTGAGCTGCTGGAGCGTGGTCCAGGCTTCGCCATTGGTGCCGTCACCCAAGGGGTAGTGGAGCGCGGGCTTGGCTGTGGGCCCGAGTTGGACGGGGCGCAGGCTCAGGGGCGGGCGGCTGGCATGCGGCAGGCCTGTTTCGTGTACGTCGTCCGGGCCGAGGGTGAGGGCGAGCGGGACCGGCGGGGCCTCGAAGTGGGGTGGGGCGGTGAGGTCGCGGCGGGCTCTGCGTAGGGACGTCAGCATGGTGGCCAGGCCGTGCTCGGCGACCAGGGTTTCCGCCAGGGGCCCGATCGCGTCGAGGGGCGGGGTCTCGTCGGGGCCGTAGCCCAGGGTGAGGGTGATGTCTTCCTCGATGCCGGTGGTGGTGCGGGTGATGCGGTGGGTGGCGATCGCGGGGCGGTCGGGGTGGCCGATGGCGAGCAGGTGGGTGGGGGCGGGGGCGCGGTCGCGGGCGAGGTCGGTCAACTGGCGGGTGGACCAGGGGAGGTTGATCGGCTCGGCGGTGCCCCAGCCGGCCGGGGGCGCTCCGGTGAGCGTTCGCCAGGCGGCCTCCAGGGAGCGGCCGAGGACGAGCTGTTCGTCGGCCGGATGCTCGGTTCGGAACGCGACGATCAGCTGGCGGTCGTCGGTCGGTGTGATCGTGGTGAAGGCCTCGGCTATGGCCGCCTGGCCGTCTGCGGTGCGGGCGGGGGCGAAGGTGCCGTCCTGCCAGCGCAGGACGGTCCCGGTCAGGCCGTCGTAGTAGCCGTCGGTGGGATCCTGGATGATCCAGCGGTTCGGGCTTTTGGCCAGGGTGGTGCGGGCGGGTGTGCTCAGCCGGACATGGGGCGGGGTGACGATCTGCAGGCTGAGAGCACTCTGGGTGGTGGTGCGCAGCACGTCGGAGAGCCACGTGGTCAGGGCGAGGACCGGCCGGTCGTGCAGGACGACGGCGGTCGAGTCGGTGAGGACATCCACCGTTGGCTGACCCGGAGCGGGGAGCGCGGTCAAGTCGGAGGTGGGAGGGACGACGTCGGTGGTGGCCGCTTCGGGTGGCCAGGTGGTGCCGCCGAGCAGGAGGGTCAGGCGCCCGCAGACGGAGCCCGCGAGGTGCCCCGCCTCTGGGGCGGAGGTGGTGGCGCGGGCTTCGGTCCACCAGAAGGGGCCGTCGGGCGCGGGGACTTGGTCGCCGAGCAGGCGCTGCGCCTCGCCGGGGACCTGGACGAGAACGGGTGCCTCGACCGAGACGAGGGGGCGTCCCCCGGTGCCGCAGAGCTGGATGACCGCGTCGTCGGCGGCGGTGGTCAGTTCCGCGTCGGGGCCGGCCGCGCCCAGGCCGGCCATCACGGTCCAGGTGTCGGGCATCTTGGGGGTGAGGGCGATGACGTCCTTGGTCACTGGGGGACCCTTTCTGTTGCGGGCCCTGTTGCAGGGTTCGTGGTTGGATGCCGGTGAGAGCCGGGGTGACGGCCGTCTTTGGTCGCTCTTGCAGGGCCCTCGTGACACTGCCGCCCCCGGCTCTTCCGGAGCTGTCGACCGGCAACAGAGGGACGCGCCACAGAGCCCCAGTCAGTGACCGCCCGGGGTTCAGCTTCGTCACCGGCCTTTCGCTGATCGGCGCGAGGAGAGCTGTGACACTGCCCCAAAGTGAGTACTACGTCGGGATCGACTGGGCGTCGAACGAGCACGCGGTGTGCGTACTGAACGAGGCCGGGCGGACCCGTTGTGCCTTCACGGTCCCGCACACTGCGGCGGGTTTCGTCGAACTGGTGCGCCGTCTGGGCAAGTTCGGTGATGCCGAGAGCACACCGGTGGCGATCGAGCGCCCTGATGGGCGGCTGGTGGACCGGCTGCTGGAGGCCGGGCATCCGGTGGTTCCGGTGAAGCCCAACGCCATCAAGGCCTGGCGGGATGCCGAGGTGTTGTCGGGCGCCAAGTCGGATCCGGGCGATGCCATGGTGATCGCCGAGTATCTGCGGCTGCGGCACCACAAGCTGAGTCAGGCCCGCCCGCTCAGCAATCAGACCAAGGCGTTGCGCACCGTGGTGCGCACCCGTGACGACGTGGTGCGGCTGCGGGTCATGGCCACCAACATGCTCTCCGCTCTGCTGGACGCCTTCTGGCCCGGTGCAGGGACGCTGTTCGCGGATGTCGAGTCGCCCATCGCGCTGGACTTCCTCGCCCGTTACCCCACCCCCGCCTCCGCCGCGGCCCTGGGTGAGAAGCGCATGGCGGCGTTCTGCGCCAAGCAGCACTACTGCGGTCGCCGCAGCCCCGCCCAGCTGGTCGAGCGTCTGCGTTCGGCCCCCGCGGGCGTGATGGACCCCGACCATGGCGAGGCCGGCCGCGACGCCGTGATCGCCCTGGTCGCGGTCCTGCGCACGCTGGGCACGGTCAAGAGGGACCTGGACCGCTCCGTGGCCGCGCATCTCGCCCAGCACCCCGACGGGCACATCTTCTCCTCGCTGCCCAGGGCAGGGCTGGTCAACGCCGCCCAGATCCTGGCCGAATGGGGTGACTCCCGCGCTGCCTACGCCGACGCGGACGCGATCGCGGCGTTCGCAGGCGTGGCCCCGGTCACCAGGGCGTCTGGACGCATGCGCGGGGTGTCCTTCCGCTGGGCCTGCAACAAGCGCCTGCGGAGCGCGTTGACGACCTTCGCGGGCAACAGCCGCCATAGCAGCCCTTGGGCCGCCGATGTCTATCAGCGGGCCCGTGCACGCGGCATGGACCATCCCCATGCAGTCCGTGTCCTGGCCCGCGCCTGGATCCGCGTGATTCACCGGTGCTGGCTCACCAGTGAGTCCTACCAGCCTGACCGGCACGGCGGACTGCAACGTCTCTCCGCCCCGCCACCGACGCTTCAAGCGGTGTGAGGTTGACACAGGGGGTGTCACGGGTGCTGGGTCTCCGTGTCGGTCTCTTCGGTCTCTGTGGCGAGGGCGGTCTGGATGAGCTGGTGGCGCCGTCCCCGGCGGACCAGGGTGCCGCGTCCGGGGGGTTGGGTGGAGGCGTAGAGGCCGGGGAAGAGCTGGCCCTCGGTGCGGTCGCCGGTCATGAGGAGGGCGGTGGCGCCGGTTTCGCGCAGGGTGGTGAGGAAGGGCTCGTACAGGGCGCGGGAGGATCCGGCGACGCGGCGGGTGATGACGAAGTGCAGGCCGATGTCGGGGGCGGAGGAGATGTAGGGCAGGAAGGGTGCCAGGGGTTGTTGGCCGGCGGTGGTGAGGATGTCGTAGTCGTCGACGAGGATGACGATGCGGGGGCCGGTGAAGGTGGGCCCGTTGGTGATCGTGTCCGGGTCGGCGGTCTCGGGGAGGCGCTTTTCGAGTTCGCCGGCGATGCCGGTGGCGAGGGCCTGGGCGAGTTTGGCGTTGTGGGCGTAGCCGCCGCGGTAGGGCTCGGGGACGGTGACGCGCAGGCCTCGGCGCGGGTCGAAGACGCCGAAGACCAGGTCCTTGTCGCCGTGGCGGTCGATGAGTTGGCGGGTGATGAGCTTGAGCAGGTTGGTCTTGCCGCATTCGTTGTCGCCGAGGACCAGGAGGTGCTGGTCGCCTCCGAACAGGTCGAGGTGGGCGGGGGCGAGGGCGTCCTGGTCGACGCCGAGCGGGATGCGGGCGGGCTCGGCGATCGGTGAGGGCAGTTTCGCGGCGGGCAGGGCGGTGGGCAACACCCGTACCGGGTCGGCGAGTTCGCCGTGCCAGCTGGCGCGGATGGTGCGCGCGGCGCTCTCCAGGGCGGGGCCGAGGTCGCCGGTGGTGCGGCGATGGTCGATGCGGGGCAGTGCCACCTGCGCGAAGAGCTTGCCGTCGGTGAGGACGCGGCCGGGGGTGTCGGCGGAGAGCGTTTCGGAGAGTTTGCGGTCGATGCTGGAGTCGGAGGGGTCGTTGAGGCGCAGTTCGACGCGGGTGCCGAACATGGACTGGGTGGCGATGCGGACGTCGTTCCAGCGCAGCATGCCCGCGACGATGTGGATGCCGTAGCCGCTGCCGCGTTTGAGGAGGTCGGCGACGGTGTCGTCGAGGTCGCTGAACTCGTCGCGCAGGGCGCCGAATCCGTCGATGAGGAGCACGATGTCGGTCGAGCCGATCTCACTGATCCGCCCCTGGGCCCGCAGGCGGCGCAACTGGTCGACGGAGTCGATCCCGTACTCCCGGAAGAGCTCTTCGCGCAGGGCGAGTTGGGCGCGCACCTCGGCGACGGTGCGGGCCGCGCGTTCGTGGTCGGCGCGTCCGGCGATGCCGCCGACGTGGGGAAGACCGGCGAGCGCGGAGAGTCCGCCGCCGACCAGGTCCAGGCCGTACACGGCGGCGTCGGCCGGGGTGTGGGTGAGGGCCAGGGAGAGCGCGAGGGTGCGCAGCAGGGTGGTCTTGCCGGACTGCGGGCCGCCGATGACGGCGGTGTGCCCGCCGGCGACGGTCAGGTCGAGGAACCAGGGCTCCTGCCACTGCTTGGCCGGGTCGTCCAGGACGCCCAGTGGTACGCGCATGGCGTCGCCCCGCTGGGCGAGGTGCAGCCCGTGCTCGGAGGCCTGGACCGGGCCTGCCGCGTCGGCGAGGGTGAGCGCGTCGGGCAGCGGGGGCAGCCAGATGCGGCGGACCGGGGGAGCGGCGGCGGCCAGCCGGTCGACCATGGTGGACAGGACGGTGGGGCCGGTCTCGCGCTCCCGCATGGAGGGTTCTTCGGCGGCGCCGGTCTCGGGGTCCTGACCGGTGTTGAAGGTGGGGTAGGGCCAGACCTAGGGGGCCTCATCTTCC
>NZ_JBHYIG010000136.1:0-25215 GCF_042740015.1 Streptomyces sp. NPDC059037 | reverse complement strand
GCCGGTAAAATTACCTCCGGGCGAGGCGACGGGCTTGTGGTGTCAAAGTCATTTCTGCGGAGGTGTCGCGAGCAGCTTTCCGCTGAGGAGGCCGCGTGCGGTGTGGGTGAGGGCCACCGCCCAGGCCGCCACCAGAACGATGTACAGGGCGACGGCCAGCCAGTCGTAGACCGCGAGGCCGGTGTGCTTGCCCAGGCCCTCGGCGCCCGTGACGCATGTACCGACGGGGAAGGTGAACGCCCACCAGGTCATCGCGAAGCGCATGCCCCGGCGCCGGGCCCGCAGCACCATCGCGGCCGCGAGGGCGAGCCAGAGGAGGGCGAAGCCCATCACCGGGACGCCGTAGAGCACGGCGAAGACCGCGAAGCCCTGGTCGTAGGGGGCGGGGACGACGCCCGAAGCGGCCGTGTCGGCGAACTTGTTGACCGCCGTGGTCGACTGGCCGAGCGGGCCGAGGACCAGGAACAGCGTGGGTGTGAGCGCGAGCGGCAGGGGGCCGCCGGTCATCAGGCGGGCGAAGATCATGGGCAGCATCACCAGCGTTGCGAGCAGGCTCAGGCCGAACATCGCGAAGCAGGCGAAGAGCAGCGTCTCCTGCGCCTGTCCCGCCGGGAGATGGGGTACGAGGAGGGGGCCGACGGCGGCGGACACCATGGGCGCCACGATGGGCAGGAGCCAGACGGGGGATGCCTGGCCCGGCTCTATGCGGTGCCTGACCACCATCAGGTAGGGGATCGCCACGGCCACCGCGAGGCCGATGACGCTGCCGGCCGTGAACAGCACGGTGCCGAGCGCCACCGCCGCGCCCGTACCGATCCAGTCCTCGCCCAGGAGGAGGGCGCCGCCGCCGACCGCCACCAGGGCCATGGCGAGACAGCCGTAGAAGGGGGCGACGGCCGGGTCGAGGAGATGGGCGCGGGCCTGGTCGCGGTGGTGGACCCAGTGCAGGGTGCGGGCGGCGAGCAGCGCGGTGAGCATCAGCAGGGAGAGCGCCCAGACCGCCGCGCAGGCGGTCCGCAGACCGGGTCCGCCGACCGGGCCGGGGAGGGTGGCGCCCGCGTTGGCGATGATCGCCGTGCCCATGACGGCGGCGTACCAGTTCGGAGCGAGGTGACGGGTGGCGGGGGCGCTGCGGCGGACGCTGCGCGCGGGGGCCTGCGGGTGGGCGACGGTGACCATGCGTCCACGGTCCTTCCTCGCCGGGTCCCCCACCAGGAGTCATGCCCCTATGAGGGCATAACCTGGGCTTATGAGTACGACGTCATCCACTCCTGCCGAGTTCTCCGATACGCCGCCGGGGGCACCGCTCGCCCATCGCGTGCCGGACCTCGGAGCGCTCGAGCTGCTGCTCGCCGTGGCGCGGCTCGGCAGCCTGGGGCGGGCCGCGCGGGAGCTCGGCATCACCCAGCCCGCCGCGAGCAGCCGCGTCCGGTCCATGGAGCGGCAGCTCGGGGTGGCGCTCGTGGACCGGTCGCCGCGCGGTTCGCGGCTCACCGACGCGGGGGCGCTCGTCACGGACTGGGCGCGGCGGATCGTGGAGGCGGCGGAGGCGTTCGACGCGGGGGCGCAGGCGTTGCGGGACCGGCGGGACTCGCGGCTGCGGGTCGCGGCGAGCATGACGATCGCGGAGTATCTGCTGCCTGGCTGGCTGATCGCGCTCCGTTCGGCGCGGCCCGACACGGCGGTGTCGCTCCTCGCGGGCAACTCCACGGTGGTGGCGGAGCGGCTGCTCTCCGGGGAGGCGGACCTCGGCTTCGTCGAGGGTCTTACCGTGCCGAGCGGGCTCGACTCGGCGGTCATCGCCCACGACCGGCTGATCGTCGTCACGGCGCCGGCGCATGTGTGGGCGCGGCGCCGGAAGCCGCTGGGGGCCTCGGAGCTCGCGGCGACTCCGCTGATCCTCCGGGAGGAGGGGTCGGGGACCCGGCAGGTCCTCGACGCGGCGCTCGGCGGGCTTGCGCGGCCGCTGATCGAGCTGTCGTCGACCACGGCGGTGAAGGCGTCCGCCGTGAGCGGGGCGGGGCCCGCCGTGCTGAGTGAGCTGGCGGTGGGGGAGGAGTTGGCTTCGCGGCGGCTGGTGGAGATTCCGTTGGCGGAGGTGCGGTTGCGGCGCGAGCTGCGGGCGGTGTGGCCTACGGGGCACCGGCCTACTGGGCCGGCGCGGGATCTGTTGTCTTTGACGCGGGCTTAGGGCGGCCGGGGGTGCCTTGCCTCTGGCCGGTGCTGAAGGCGCCCGGGGGTGCCCTGGCGCCGCCCGCCTTCGGCGAAAAGCCTTTCCCGCCCGCCCACCCGATTACCCGGCGGTATCGGCCCCGGCAGGATGCCTACGCCGCCCCCGCCGCCCGCACCAGGGCCCGCATCACCCGCAGATCCTCCCCCATCTCCGGGTGCCACTGAACCCCCAACGTCCAGGCGGAGCCGGGGAGTTCGACCGCCTCCACCGTGCCGTCGTCCGCGTGGGCCGAGACCACGAGATCCCGGCCCAGACGGGCCACCGCCTGGTGGTGGTACGTGGGGACGTCCGTCGAAGCCTCCGGCACGATCGACGCGTACAGCGTGTCCGGCACCGGCTTCACCTCGTGCGTCCCGAAGACGCCGACCGCCTGGACATGCCCCTCCATGTGCTGGGTGAGCGTTCCGCCCAGCGCCACGTTCAGGAGCTGCATCCCCCGGCAGATGCCGAGCAGCGGCGTCCCCGACGCCAACGCCGCCTCGATCAGGGCCAGTTCCCACGCGTCCCGCTCCCGCGCGGGCGGCCCCGTGTGGTCCTCGGGCTCCGCGCCGTAGCGGACCGGCTCGACATCGGGGCCGCCCGCGATGACCACGCCGTCGACACGGGCGACGACCTCGGCGGCGTACGAAGGATCGTCCGGCGGAAGCATCGCCGCGCTGCCGCCCGCCGCCTGGACCAGGCGCGGGTAGCCCGCCGGCAGCAGCGCCGCATCGAGCTCCCACACACGCCAGCGCGCCTTCGACTCCAGGTAGGTGCTGATGCCGATCAGTGGCCTGTCGGTCCCGCTCACCTTCATCTCCCTCATGCTCAGCCGCGCTCCAGTTCCGCCTCCGCGGCGGCCAGTGCCGCGAACTCCTCCTCCGGCGCCCGTGCCACGAGCCGCTTGCGGCTGTAGAAGCCGAAGTACGCGATTGCCACCACATATACCCCCAGCGCGATGAGTGCCGCCGTCACGTCCACCAGGAACGTCGCCACCAGCGCCGAGCAGGCAAGGACCAGTGCGACGGAGGAGGTCAGAGTGCCCCCCGGCGTGCGGTAGGGGCGCTCCAGGCCCGGCTCGCGGCGGCGCAGCACGATGTGCGAGAGCGACATCAGGGCGTACGAGATGGTGGCGCCGAACACCGCGACGTTCAGCATCCGGGCGCCGTCCCCGGTCGCCGCCGCAAGGCCGAAGCCGATCGCCCCGGGCACCAGGAGGCCCAGGTAGGGGGCCTTCCGGCTGCTCGTCAGCGACAGGAACTTCGGCAGATACCCCGCCCTCGACAGTGCGAAGAGCTGGCGCGATCCCGCGTAGATCAGGGAGAAGAAGGAGGCCACCAGGCCCGCGAGGCCCGCGTAGTTGACGATGCGGCTGAGCGTCGTCGCCTTGCCGTCCGGCTGCAGCGCCTCCACCAGCGGATTGCCGGCCTCCTGGATGGCGTTCGCGCCGCGCGCCCCCGCCGATGCGAAGAACGTGAGGAGCGCGAGGACGATGAGGATGGCCATCGACCAGCGGATCGCACGCGGCAGCGTACGGGCCGGGTCCTTGGTCTCCTCGGCCGCGAGCGGGACGCCCTCCACGCCGAGGAAGAACCACATGCCGAACGGGAACGCCGCCCAGATGCCCAACAGGCCCATCGGCAGCCAGGAGTTGGAGCCGAAGGCCGATGAGTCCACCGCGATGTCGTTCAGCTTCGACGCGTCGAAGTCCATGAACGCCGCGACCGCGAAGACGAGCAGCGCCGCCACCGCGATGCCGGTCACCACGAAGCTGAAACGCAGCGCCTCGCCGACACCCCAGAGATGGATGCCGATGAAGATCACGAAGCAGGCCAGGTACACCGGCCAGCCGGAAGTGAGGCCGAAGAGGCCGAGGGATTCGACGTAGTCGCCGATGAAGATGGCGATCGCGGCCGGCGCCAGGATGTACTCGATGAGGATCGCCGTGCCGGTCAGAAAGCCGCCCCAGGGGCCGAGCGCCCGGCGCGCGAAGCCGTAGCCGCCGCCCGCGGTGGGGAGCACGGATGACAGTTCCGCCAGGGCGAATACCATGCAGGCGTACATCAGGCCCATGAAGGCCATGGCGATCGCGAGGCCGCCGAAGCCGCCCTCCGCCAGGCCGAAGTTCCAGCCCGAGTAGTCGCCGGAGACGACGTACGCGACGCCGAGCCCGGTGAGCAGGAGCCAGCCCGCGCTGCCCCGGCGCAGCGTTCTTCGCTCCAGATAGTCGTCCGCCGGCTCGGCGGTGGTGGGTGGCTTCGTGGACTCCACGGTCATGGCACGGCTCCTATGCGGCGGCGGCACTGCGGCTCGGCGGCTGGATCACTCAGGTGAACTCAGGTGAACTCAGGTGACTCAATGGAACGGATCCATACCTTTGCCGTGCCACCGGCGAGAAATCAAGACCCCTGCGTTACGCCGCGGTTAATCACCCCTCACCGCGCCCCTTATGTCAGAAAACCCCGCAGCAAGGCGGCCGTCCCGGCGCAGTGCTCGCGCATGATCTCCCGCGCCCCGTCCGCGTCCCCGTCGAGCACCGCCTCCACGAGTGCGGTGTGCTGGCGCTGCGAATGCTCCAGGTTCCGTACCAAGAGGGGGATGCAGTCCAGGAGGTCGTTCACGGTCGCGCGGACCGCCGCGTACTGCGCCGTGAGCGAGGGCGAGCCGCACAGCTCGGCGAGCGTCAGATGCAGCAGGGTGTCCAGGCGGCGGTACTCGGACAGGGGGGCGTCATGGGTCTGCGCGAGCGCCGCGCGCAGCCGTTCCCGCTGCTCGTCGTCGAGGCCGTGCGCCGCGCAGAGCCCGGCCGCTCCGACCTCCAGGACCTCGCGGAAGCGCAGCGCGTCCTCGACGTCGACGTCCGCAACGCGCCGCCGCAGCTCGTCCTCGCCGGCCGCCTCGGGGCGCGGGCGCACGAACGTGCCGCCGTAGCGGCCGCGCCGCGACTCGACGAGGCCCTGGTCCTGGAGCACCTTCAGGACCTCGCGCAGCGTGACCCGGCTGATGCCGAGGCGGTCGGCCAACTCCCGCTCCGACGGCAGGCGTTCACCGCCGGGCACCAGGCCGAGACGGACGACCTGGAGGATCTGCTCCAGGGCCTCCTCGAAGCCGTTGCCCGCCCGCACGGGGCGAAGGACCGGCGTCAGCCGGTCATCGGTCGCGGCGCTCGCGTCGTCGGCATCCGTCTGCGACATCTGGCCGTACCCCCTTCCCAATCAATGGTTCTCGGCAATACCTTATGGCTCTCGGCTGACCCAAGGAGGATTTTCCCGTGGCAGACCGCACACCCCCGCTCGGGGTCGAAGAGCTGCGTGCTCTCGTCACGAGCGGCGAGATCGACACTGTCGTCCTGGCCTTCCCCGATATGCAAGGGCGGCTCCAGGGCAAGCGGTTCGCCGCACCCTTCTTCCTGGACGAGGTCCTGGAGCACGGCACGGAGGGCTGCAACTACCTCCTGGCCGTCGACACGGAGATGAACACCGTCGACGGATACGCGATGTCCTCCTGGGACCGCGGCTACGGCGACTTCGCGATGAACGCCGACCTGAGCACCCTGCGCCGTGTCCCCTGGAACGAGGGCACCGCGATGCTCATCGCGGACCTCGCCTGGAACGACGGCTCACCCGTCGTCGCCGCGCCCCGGCAGATCCTGCGCCGCCAGCTCGACCGGCTCGCCGAGCTCGGCTACACCGCCAACGTCGGCACGGAGCTCGAGTTCATCGTCTTCAAGGACACCTACGAGCAGGCCTGGGACTCCGGCTACAAGGGCCTGACCCCGGCGAACCAGTACAACATCGACTACTCCGTGCTCGGGACCGGACGCATCGAGCCGCTGCTGCGCCGCATCCGCAACGACATGACCGCCGCGGGCCTGGTCGTCGAGTCGGCCAAGGGCGAGTGCAATCCCGGCCAGCACGAGATCGTGTTCAAGTACGACGACGCCCTCGTCACCTGCGACCAGCACGCCGTCTACAAGACCGGCGCCAAGGAGATCGCGTCCCAGGAGGGTGTCTCGATCACCTTCATGGCCAAGTACAACGAGCGCGAGGGGAACTCCTGTCACATCCACCTCTCGCTCGCGGACGCCGACGGCAACAACGCCATGGCCGGTACCGCGGACGACCCCGGCGGCATGTCGCCCGTCATGCGCCACTTCCTGGCCGGGCAGCTCGCCGCGCTCCGTGACTTCTCGCTCCTCTACGCGCCCAACATCAACTCCTACAAGCGGTTCCGGCCAGGATCGTTCGCGCCGACCGCCGCCGCCTGGGGCTACGACAACCGCACCTGCGCACTGCGCGTCGTCGGCCACGGCCGCTCGATGCGCTTCGAGAACCGCCTGCCGGGCGGCGACGTGAACCCGCACCTCGCGGTCGCCGGACTCGTGGCGGCGGGCCTGCACGGCATAGAGCAGAAGCTCGAACTGCCCGAGGAGTGCACGGGCAACGCCTACACCGGCGACTACGCACATGTGCCGACCACGCTGCGCGAGGCCGCCGAGCTCTGGGAGAACAGCCCCATCGCCAAGGCCGCCTTCGGCGATGAGGTCGTCGCGCACTACAGCAACATGGCGCGGGTCGAACTGGACGCCTTCGACTCCGCGGTGACCGACTGGGAGCTCCGCCGCTCCTTCGAACGTATGTGAGGCACCCTTGCTCGACGTACAGAACCTCGACGTACTGAACCCGGCGACGGAAGAGGTCGTCGCGACCGTCCCCGCCGCCACCGCACAGGACATCGACGCCGCGGTCGCACGCGCCACCGCGGCCCAGGCGAAGTGGGCCGCCGTCGCCCCCGCCGACCGCGCCCGCCTGCTGCGCCGCTTCGCGGTCACCGTCGATGAACACCTGGAAGAACTCGCCCGGTTGGAGGTGCGCGAGGCCGGACACGTCATCGGCAACGCACGCTGGGAGGCAGGCAACGTCCGCGACCTCCTCGACTTCTCCGCCGGGGGAGTGGAACGGCTGAGCGGCCGTCAGATCCCCGTACCCGGCGGTCTGAACGTCACGATCCTCGAACCCCTCGGCGTCGTCGGCGTCATCGCGCCCTGGAACTTCCCCATGCCGATCGCCGCCTGGGGCACCGCCCCCGCGCTCGCGGCCGGCAACGCGGTCATCCTGAAGCCCGCCGAGACAACTCCGTTGACCGCGCTCCGGCTCGCCGAACTCGCCCTGCGGGCAGGCCTTCCCGAGGGTCTCTTCCAGGTCCTGCCGGGCGTCGGCGGCATCGCGGGCAACGCCCTGGTCGAGCACCCCGGCGTCGCCAAGATCGTGTTCACCGGGTCGACCCGCGTCGGCAAGCAGATCATGAGCAAGTGCGCCGACCGCGTGAAGCGGCTGACGCTCGAACTCGGCGGCAAGAGCCCGAACATCGTCTTCGCCGACGCCGACGTGGAAGCCGCCGCCCTCGCCGCCCCGATGTCGTATCTCGACAACTCCGGCCAGGACTGCTGCGCCCGCACCCGCATCCTCGTGCAGCGCTCGGTGTACGACCGCTTCCTGGAGATCGTGCGGCCCGCCATCGAGTCGATCGTCGTGGGCGACCCGTCCGACGAGAAGACGCAGATGGGCCCGCTGATCTCCAAGTCCCAGCTGGAGCGGGTGCGTTCATACGTCCCGGAGGGCAGCGGAATCCACGGCACGGCCCCCGAAGGCCCCGGCTTCTGGTTCCCGCCGACGCTGCTCACCGACGTCGACGCGGACGCGCCGGTGGCGACGGAGGAGGTCTTCGGCCCGGTCGCCGTCGTCCTGCCCTTCGACGACGAGGCCGACGCGATCCGCCTGGCCAACGCCACCGAGTACGGCCTGTCCGGGTCCATCTGGACGCGGGACGTCGGCCGCGCACTGCGGGTGTCCGGAGCCGTCCAGGCCGGGAACCTGTCCGTCAACTCGCACTCCAGCGTGCGCTATTGGACCCCGTTCGGGGGTTACAAGCAGTCCGGACTCGGCCGCGAGCTCGGCCCGGACGCGCTCGCCGCTTTCACGGAAACCAAGAACGTCTTCATCAGCACGGAGGCCTGAGCCCTATGTCAGACCAGAACATCTGCCGCCGCCTGGTAGGCCGCACCGCCGTCATCACCGGTGCCGGCAGCGGCATCGGCCTCGCCACCGCGCGCCGCCTCGCCTCCGAGGGCGCCAACGTCGTCTGCGGCGACATCGACGAGAGTGCGGGCAAGGCCGCCGCCGATGAGGTCGGCGGGACCTTCGTCAAGGTCGACGTGACCGACGCCGAGCAGGTCGACGCGCTCTTCAAGACCGCGTACGACACCTATGGCTCGGTCGACATCGCGTTCAACAACGCGGGCATCTCGCCGCCCGACGACGACTCCATCCTGGACACGGGCCTGGAGGCCTGGAAGCGCGTCCAGGAGGTCAACCTCACCTCCGTCTACCTGTGCTGCAAGGCCGCCATCCCCTACATGCGGCAGCAGGGCAAGGGCTCGATCATCAACACCGCCTCGTTCGTGGCGAGGATGGGCGCGGCGACGTCCCAGATCTCGTACACCGCGTCCAAGGGCGGCGTCCTCGCCATGTCCCGCGAGCTGGGCGTGCAGTTCGCCCGCGAGGGCATCCGCGTGAACGCGCTCTGCCCGGGTCCGGTCAACACCCCGCTGCTCCAGGAGCTGTTCGCCAAGGACCCCGAGCGCGCCGCGCGCCGCCTCGTGCACATCCCCGTGGGCCGCTTCGCCGAGGCCGAGGAGATGGCGTCCGCCGTGGCGTTCCTCGCCAGCGACGACTCCTCGTTCGTGAACGCCACGGACTTCCTCGTCGACGGCGGGCTCACCGGGGCGTACGTCACCCCGCTGTAGGCCCCACGCGCGGTTCACCCCGCAGTTCACCCAGCAGCCACCCACCCGTCAGCCGGGCGTCGCACGACGCCCGGCTGACCTGCGTAAACACGGGAGTGTGTTCGTGAACTTCAAGCGCCGCGCCACCGCGGCCACCGCAGTCCTCGCCGTCGCCGCAGCCGGTGTCGTCACCGTCCAGGCCACCGCTCAGGCCACGCAGCCCGCACGGCCCGAGGCCGCGCACTGCCCCGACCTCACCGTCTCCAAGGGCTGGTACGGCGAGAACAAGGCCCGCATCCAGAAGATGATCGACACGTACGGGAAGTGCGGCGAGCGGCATCGGAGAGGCGGCGCCAAGCCCGTCGCCACCTTCGACTGGGACAACACGGTCATCAAGAACGACGTCGGCGACGCCACCATGTTCTGGCTGCTTCGCAACAGCAAGATACGTACGCCGGAGAACGCCGACTGGCACACCACGAGCCGCTACCTCACCGAC
This sequence comes from Streptomyces sp. NPDC059037, assembly GCF_042740015.1. Taxonomy (NCBI): domain Bacteria; kingdom Bacillati; phylum Actinomycetota; class Actinomycetes; order Kitasatosporales; family Streptomycetaceae; genus Streptomyces; species Streptomyces sp. NPDC059037. Next base: position 15,720 of record NZ_JBHYIG010000136.1, on the reverse strand, counting down.
CCCGCGGCCAAGGCCCTCACCAAGGCCTGCCCCGCCACCGGCACCACCCTGCCCACCGGCCGCGACACGGACTGCGCCGACGAGATCGCCTCCGTCTACGCGGAGGGCACCACCAAGAGCGGGGAAGCGGCCTTCGACGGCTTCGACCACCGCCGCATGGAGCCCCAGTACGCCTGGCTCGCCCAGCTCACCCAGGGCTGGTCAACCCGCCAGGTCAAGGGCTTCGCGGCGGCCGCCCGCAAGGAGAACCTCGCCGCGCCCATGGGCACCGAACAGACCGTCGGCACCGGCAAGTTCACCGGCTGGGCCCGCTATTACGACCAGCAGCGCGACCTGATCCGTACGCTCAAGAAGGCCGGATTCGACGTGTACGTCGTCTCCGCCTCGCCCGAGCCCGTCGCCGAGGTCTGGGCGCGGAGCGTGGGCGTCGACGCCCGGCACACCATCGGCATCCGCAACGTCACCGCGCACGGCACGCTCACCCAGCACCTCAAGGGCTGCGGCACCGTCGAGGACGGCGACGACTCGATGATCACGTACATCGACGGCAAGCGCTGCTGGATCAACCAGGAGATCTACGGAGTGCGGGGCGCGGCCGCCGAGAAGGTCCAACCGGCGCAGAAGCGGCAGGTGTTCGCGGCCGGCGACTCCGACACCGACATCTCCTTCCTGCGCGACGCCACGGCCTTGCGCCTCGTCCTGAACCGCAACAAGAACGAGCTGATGTGCCGCGCCTATGACAACGGCGACGGCCGCTGGCTGGTCAACCCCATGTTCATCGAACCCAAGGGCAGGCTCGCCGAGCCCTATCCGTGCGCCAGCACCGGCTACACCGAACGGGACGGCGCCGAGGGCCCGGTGCGCCGCACCGACGGCTCCGTCATCCCCGACCAGCAGGACACGGTGCACGGGACCTGACCAGGCCTCAGAGATTGATGTACGGTCCATGCGTATGCGCAACAGACATGCCTTGGCGTTGACGCTGGCCACGGCCGCCACTCTGGCGGCCGGGCCCGCGGCACTCCCCGCGGCCGCCGCCACGCCCGCGAACTCCCCCGCTGCGAAGGCCCATTGCCCGCAGCTGTCCAAGAAGCTGACCTGGTACGGCGACAACCGCGACCGGCTCCAGCAGATGATCGACGAGCGCGGCCGCTGCGGCTCCCACCGGGGGCACGACCAGAAGCGTCCGGTCGCCGCCTTCGACTGGGACAACACCGTCGTCAAGAACGACATCACCGACGCGACGATCGCCTGGTCCCTCCACCACGACAAGATCCTGCGTCCCGTCAGCTGGAAGTCCACCAGCAAGTGGATGACGGACGAGGCCGACCAGGCGCTCACCGCCGCCTGCGGCACGGACGTGCCGGTCGGCAAGCCGCTGCCCACCTCCACCGACACCGACTGCGCGGACGAGATCTTCGAGGTCCGCGAGGACGGGAAGACGATGAGCGGCGCCGCCGCCTTCGCCGGGGACTGGGACCACCGGCACACAGTCCCGCAGTACGCCTGGGTGCCCCAGCTCTTCGCCGGACACACCGTCCCCGAACTGGAGTCGTACGCCGCGAAGGCCCGCAAGGAGGCCCTGGCCGCCCCCGTCGGCGCCACCCAGACCGTCGGCACGCACGAGATCCCCGCGTACGCCCGCTACTACGACCAGCAGCGCGACCTGATCCGCACGCTCAAGAAGGCCGGGTTCGACGTCTACATCGTCTCGGCGGGCTCGGAGCCGGTCACCGAGGTCTGGGCTGCAGGCAAGGGGGGTGTCGGCATCGACCGGAAGCACACCATCGCCATCCGCTCCGTCCTCGACCGCAAGGGCCGCATCACCACCTGGAACCAGGGCTGCGGCGACGTCCCCGTCAACCAGGGCGAGGCCATCCCCTACATCGACGGCAAGCGCTGCTGGATCAACCAGGAGATCTACGGCGTCCAGGGCAAGTCGGCCTGGGACAAGCAGGACTGGTCCCACCGCATCGCGCTCGGCGGCGGCGACGCCGACACGGACGTGACGTTCGTGGGCGACGCGACCGGCGCCCACCTGGTCCTGAACCGCAACAAGAGCGAGTTCATGTGCCGCGCCTACGACAACGCCGACGGCCGCTGGCTGGTCAACCCCATGTTCATCGAGCCGCTGCCGCGCAAGACGGACCCGTACCCGTGCTCGACGGCCGCGTACAACGAACACGACGGCAGCAAGGGCCCGGTCCTGCGCGAGGACGGCTCGGTCGTGCCTGATCAGGCGGACTCGGTGTTCTGATCTTCGGGGCACGACTTAGAGTGCCCGGATGAGCATGTCGCCCCCTCCCGGCTGGTACGCGGACCCGTCGGCCCAACCGGCACAGCATGTCGAGCGGTGGTGGGACGGGTCCGCCTGGACCGAGCACCGGCGCACGCCCGAGGCCCCTCACCTGGGCCAGGCGCAGCCGGGGTTCGGCCCGCCGACGCAGCAGCTGCCGGTGCCTTCAGGGGGAGGCGGCGGCCGGGCCAAGGTCGTCGCGCTCGCCGTCGCCGGGGTCGTCCTGGTCGCGTCGATCGTCACCGGTGTCGTGGTGCTCGGCGGCGACGACGGCGAGCCGACGGGTGGCGGTCCCGCGCCGACCACGTCGGAGCCGGTGGACACCCCGTCGCCGACCTCCCCGACGCCCACCACGTCGGCGCCCGACCCCGACCCCTCCCACCTCGTGGACCAGCTGAACGGCATCACGATCCCCGTCCTCGACGGCTGGGAGAAGGCCGACAACACCGTCGGCAGCGACCCGACCATCTGGACGCCGGACACCTACGACTGCCCCGGCGACGGCGGCTTCTGCCGGCACGGCACGGTGTACTCCCGCACGGCGACGGCCACCGACGAACGCTCGCCCAAGGCGCTGGCCCTCGGGGACATCGAGGACGCGGCGGACCGGGCGTACGACCAGGACACGATCGGCCGGGAACTGTTCGGCGGCATCACGCGCCACGAGAAGGTGAAGGAGGGGAGCGTGGCGGTCGCAGGACGCTCCGGATACCTCGTCCGCTGGCGCGTCTACACCGAGAAGGGCCCCGGCGGTTACGTTCAGTCGCTCGCCTTCCCCTCAAGCCTCGGGTCCGAGGCGCCGGTCATCGTCCGCTTCGCCATCGACGCCGGCGACGGCGCGCCGCCCCTCGCCGACCTGGACGAGATGACCAAGGGCATCAGGACGATCGGCGAGGGCGAGACCAGCGGCGGCGTGGGCAACAGCGTGGGCGCCACACCGTGACCCCGCACTAGAGGAACGTGTGGCCCTCGCCCCGATACGTCGGCACGGTCGCCGTCACGCGGTCGCCCTGCACGAGGTGCAGCGCGTCGAACCGCTCGCACATCTCCCCGGCCTTGGCATGCCGGAACCACACCTTGTCGCCGATCAGGAGATCGTCGGCGGGGGCGCCGAGCAGCGGGGTCTGCACCTCGCCCGCGCCTTCCTGCGGGTCGTAGCGCAGCCCTTCCGGGAGGTACGGCACGGGGGAGCGGTCCGGGCCCGCGGCGCCCGACGCCGGGTAGCCGCCGCCGAGCACCGTCACCGTGCCGACGCCGGGCCTGCGCACCACGGGCTGCCCGAAGAGCGCGGCCGGACGCCCGCTGAACGACGTGTAGTTGTCGAAGAGCCGCGGTACGTACAGACCCGACCCGGCGGCGATCTCGGTCACCGCGTCCTCGGCCGCCGTGTGCTGGACGCTGCCCGTGCCGCCGCCGTTGACGAACTCCAGGTCAGGCGCGATCGCGCGCACCGCGCGTATGGTCTCCGCCCGGCGGACCGCGAGCTCCTTGCGGGCCGCGCTCTGCATCATCCGGATCGCCCGCGACCTGACCGGATGCCCCGCGACCGCGTCACCGACCCCGGCCACATGCCCCTCGTACGCCATCACGCCCACAAGCCGGAAGCCGGGCCGCCGGGCCACGGCGCGGGCCAGGGCGGCGACCTGGACGGGGGAGTGCAGCGGAGAGCGCCGTGCCCCTATCCGCACCCGCCCCCCGAGGACCTTGAAGGCGGTGTCCAGTTCGAGACAGACCCGCACCTCTTCGGTCCCCTCGCCCCTGGCCTCGTCGATGAGCTTCAGCTGCGCGGGGTCGTCGATCAGCACGGTCACCGAAGCGGCCAGCTTCGGGTCGGCGGTGAGCTCCGCGAATCCTGCGCGGTCGGCCGACGGATAGGCGAGGAGCACGTCGTCGAACCCGGACCGGGCGAGCCAGATCGACTCGTCGAGCGTGAACGACATGATCCCCGCGAAGCCGTCCCTGGCAAGGACCCGCTCAAGCAGGGCCCGGCAGCGCACGGACTTGCTCGCCACCCGGATCGGCTTCCCGCCGGCCCTGCGCACGAGATCGTCGGCGTTGGCGTCGAACGCCTCCAGATCGACGATCGCGAGCGGGGCGTCGAGGTGTGCGGTGGCCCGGTCGTAGCGGGCTCGGTCTGCGGCACGGCCAGTCATGACCGAAGCCTGCCAGACGCGATTACCCGAGGGTAGGGGGACGATCCGGGCAGATCGCCCCGGCCCTCGGACTGGTTCCCTGCCGACCTGCGTCTGCCTTTAGAGTTACGCGCACAAGAGCGAGGAAACGGGGGGTGCATGAGCACGGAAGCGCGGCGGACTCCCGTCCCGCCACAGCCCGCGACTCCACCCCCGCCGCCGCAGCCGCCCGCCGCGGCCCGTTTCCCGGATCTGCGCCCGCCGGTGCCACCCGTGGACCCGGACGCCGAGCCCGCCGACCGGGCGCCCGACGGCGAAGGCGACTCCGTCCTCGGGGACCTCCTTGCGCCCTTCGACCGCGTACGCCAGCCCGTTTCCCCGGCCCCGGCGCATCCCCCGAAGCCGGTGGACCAGGAGGGTGACGCGGCATCCGTGACCCCGGCGTCCCCGCCACCACCGCCCGCATCGGCCCGCTTCCCCGATGCGCCGCCGCCGTCGGCGACGACGGGCACGCCGGGCACGCCGGGCACGACGCGGATACGGGAGCCGGAGCAGGAGCCTGCCCCGGCCGCTCCTGCCGCCCCGGCCGCCCCTCCGGCCGTCCCGCCGCAGCCTCCCGTCCCGCCCCGCCTCGCAGAAACCGGAACAGGCGCCGAGCCCGTGAACGAGACCTCTGCGGACGCCGCCGACTACCGATTGCCCCCGCCGGTGCCGCCCAAGCCCGCTGCGGTCTCCGAGGCGACTTCCCCCCGAACCGCCGCCGCCCGCCGGGCAGTTGGTGCCGTCGACCTGACACCGGGCCCCGGTGCCGGGCGCCCCTTCGTGACCTTCGCGCGGCCCGCGCTGTACGACGACAGCACCACCCGGCTGCGGCCCGTCCGCTCCTGGGCGCGCCCCAGGGCGGCCGCCGCCGCTGCCTGTGTCGTGCTCGGCCTTGGGCTCATCGGCGGTGCGGCCACCGGGAGTTGGCTGACCGGCGACGCCGAGGGAGCGGGCAGCACACAGTCCGCGTACGCCGTCGCGGGCGGGCTCTGGCACAGCGTGCCCGTCGACCAGCTCTTCCCCGTCACCATCAAGGGAGAGGGCGCGGGCCCCGGCGGCGCCGACCGCACCTGGACCCGGATAGCCGTCGCCCCCGACAGCGGCTGCAAGGCGGCCTTCGACCCGCTCCTGCGCAAGGCGCTCGCCCCGGCAGGCTGCCTGCGGCTGCTGCGCGCCACCTACACGGACGCGACCCGCAGCCATGTCACCACGGTGGGCCTGCTGTTCACCAAGGCCGACGCCGACGCGATGCGCTCCCTGCGCACCCGCTTCACGGAGGAGGGCCTCGACCGGCGCGCCGACCTGATGCCCCGGCCGTACGCCGCCAAGGGCACCCCGGCCGCCGGCTTCGGCGACGCCCAGCGCGCCTCCTGGACCGTGTCCGTCCTGCCGGACGCCCCCGTCGTCGCCTTCGCCGTCTCCGGCTTCGCCGACGGCCGCACGGTCACCGAACCGGAGCCCGCCGAGGAGGCCATGAAGACCTCCGCCACCACCGCCCCCGCCCAGGCAGGCCTCGGCAACGAGGCGAAGGGCATCGCCGACCGCGTCGAGCGAGGCCTGCGCAAGACCATCGCGGCCACGGAGAAGTCCTCATGAGAATCCGTCAGTTGACGACCGCCGCCGTGGCCGCCGGATCGCTGGCCCTGCTGCCCACCGTCGCACACGCCGACGACGGCATCCGCGCCCAGCAGTGGGCCCTTGACGCCATGCACACCGACCGGGCCTGGCAGACGACCAAGGGCAAGGGCATCACCGTCGCCGTCCTGGACACCGGCATAGACGCCGAGCACCCCGACCTGAAGGGCAACGTCCTGCAGGGCAAGGACATGGTCGGCTTCGGCGCGAAGCGGGGCGACCGCCCCTGGGCCCGGCACGGCACCGCCATGGCCGGCATCATCGCGGGCCACGGACACGGCGCGGGCGGCGGCGACGGCGTGCTCGGCATCGCACCGGAAGCGAAGATCCTGCCGATCCGCGTGATCCTCGAGGACGGCGACCCGGCCCGCGCGAAGGCCCGCAACACCCGGGGCAACGCACTGGCCGACGGCATCCGCTGGGCCGCCGACCACGGCGCCGACGTCATCAACCTCTCCCTGGGCGACGACTCCAAGTCCGCCCACCCCGAGCCCGCCGAGGACGCGGCCGTCCAGTACGCCCTGAAGAAGGGCGCCGTCGTCGTCGCGTCCGCGGGCAACGGCGGCGAACGCGGCGACCACATCTCCTACCCGGCGGCCTACCCCGGCGTGATCGCCGCCACCGCCGTCGACGAGGACGGCGACCGCGCCTCCTTCTCCACCCGCCGCTGGTACGCCACCGTCAGCGCCCCCGGCAAGGACATCGTCATCGCCGACCCGGACCGCGAGTACTACGAGGGCTGGGGCACCAGCGCCGCATCGGCGTTCGTCTCCGGCGCCGTCGCGCTGATCCGCGACGCCCACCCCGGCCTGAACCCCGCCCAGATCAAGCAGCTCCTCGAGGACACCGCCCGCGACGTCCCCGGCGGCGGCCGCGACGACTCCCGAGGCTTCGGCTTCATCGACCCGGCGGCCGCGATCGCCGACGGCGGCAAGCTGAAGCCGCAGGGGCTGACCTCGGCGGCGTACGAGAAGAAGTACTTCGGTACGGGACCCGACCCCGACCGGGGCGACGACGGCCCCGCCGGCTGGGTCGGCCCGGTCGCGGGCGGCCTGGGTGTGGCTCTCCTGGCGGCGGCGGTCTACCTGTGGCGCGGCCGGCAGGGAAACCCCGTCCGCTAGGAGCGGGACCGCGGTCGTCGGGCCCCCTGCCACGGTCGATAGGGTCGGGACCGTGGCGAACAAGAACATCCCGGACCCCGGCTTCTCCGACGACGACGGGTCCGCCGACCCCCGGCTGACCAGCGCGCTCGCCGCCTGGGCGGACGACCGCACCGCGCACGGCCCGGTCCTCGAAGCCCTCACGGGCGCCCGGCTCCTCGTCCCCGTCGTCGCCGTCCTCGGCGAGGTCGAAGGGGACGAGAACGGGCTGCGCCGCGAGAAGACCAGCGACATGGCGGTGCCCACCCTCAAGGCGGGCGACCGCAAGGCGCTGCCCGCCTTCACCTCGACCGCGTCGCTCGCCCTGTGGGACCCGGAGGCCAGGCCCGTCGCCGTGCCGCTGCACCAGGCCCTCGCGGCCGCCGCCCACGAGCAGGCCGACACCATCGTGCTCGACCTCGCGGGCCCGGTCCCGTACGAGATCAACCGCTCCGCCCTGATCGCCCTCTCCGAGGGCCGCCGCAGCCAGGACCCGTTGAGCGACCCCGCCGTCACCGCGGCCGTGCGCGCCGCCGTCGCCGCCGAGCCCGCCGTCCTGCGCGCCTACCTCGGCGCGGGCAGCGCGGACGGCACCCTCGCCCTCGTCATCGACCCCTCCGCGGCCCCCGGCGAAGCCGCCCAGCGCGTGGCCCGCCACCTGGCGGCCGACGAAACGCTGAGGGCCCGCCTGGTGAGCGGCCTCGACCTGGCACTGCTGCCGGCCGAGGCGACGCCACCGGGCGAGCCCCTTTACGTACGTACGGTGTGAGGACTCAGCCGAAGACGGGGCCCGTGTACTTCTCGCCCGGGCCCTGACCCGGCTCGTCCGGCACGTCGGACGCCTCGCGGAAGGCCAGCTGCAGCGACTTCAGGCCGTCGCGCAGCGGGGCCGCGTGGAACGAGGAGATCTCCGTGGCGCTCGCGTCCATGAGACCGGCCAGGGAGTGGATCAGCTTGCGGGCCTCGTCCAGGTCCTTGTGGCCCTCGCCGCCCTCGGCGAGGCCCAGGTTGACGGCCGCGGCGCTCATCAGGTGGACCGCCACCGTGGTGATCACCTCGACCGCGGGGACGTCCGCGATGTCGCGGGTCAGGGTGTCGAAGTCGGGGGAGTCGCCTGCGGGGGACTCGGGGGTGGGGGTCGCGTCGCTCATGTCCCACACGATAAGCGGAGCCCCCTGCGGGCGGCGCCGCGGGAGTCCGCGCGCACGCTGGTTAGCCGCACCCCCGGGGACCTGCTAACCTTGTGTAACGACCGGCCGGATACTCGCGTCCAAACGCAAGGAACCCGGCCCACAAGTGGAGGCTCCGCTTCCCACCTGGCCGCTCCCCGGAGCGGCGGGTCACCGGTCAGGCGGCCACAGTCCCCGAGACTACGGCCCGCCCGAGCTGCGCCCCGCGATCATCGCGGAGGTGCTCCGGTAGTAATGGAGCCCCTTCCTGTGATCGGCTGGGGCATTTTTTATGCGCCGAAGCTGTTGGTCCGAACACACAGACGTAACGCGGCTGTCCGCCAGACCGCCGCGTGGTGCTACCGAGGAGGATCCATCAGCGCCGAGCCCCGCATCAACGACCGGATTCGCGTTCCCGAGGTGCGACTTGTCGGTCCCAGCGGCGAGCAGGTCGGGATTGTTCCGCTTGCCAAGGCCCTGGAGCTTGCGCAGGAGTACGACCTGGACCTGGTCGAGGTCGCGGCGAACGCCCGTCCGCCCGTGTGCAAGCTCATGGACTACGGGAAATTCAAGTACGAGTCGGCCATGAAGGCCCGTGAAGCGCGCAAGAACCAGGCGCACACGGTCATCAAGGAGATGAAGCTCCGGCCGAAGATCGACCCGCACGACTATGACACCAAGAAGGGTCACGTCGTCCGGTTCCTCAAGCAGGGCGACAAGGTCAAGATCACGATCATGTTCCGTGGTCGCGAGCAGTCCAGGCCGGAGCTCGGCTACCGACTGCTGCAGCGTCTCGCGAACGACGTCGAAGACCTCGGGTTCATCGAGTCGAACCCGAAGCAGGACGGCCGAAACATGATCATGGTCCTCGGTCCGCACAAGAAGAAGACCGAAGCCATGGCCGAGGCCCGCGAAGCCCAGGCCGCCCGCAAGGCCGAGCGCCAGGGTCGCGGCGACGACTCCGCCGAGGAGTCGCCCGCCGACGCCGACGCCGAGGCGCCCGCCGAGGAGCCTGCAGAGGCCTGATCCAGGACGCGCCTCCCACGCGCGCCCCGGATGACAATCGATACAACTGACGCTCCCTGCCGCCGGTTCGCAGGAACTGGAACCGGCGGGGAGTGCCACTGACGAGGAGAGAACGGCGCTATGCCGAAGAACAAGACGCACAGCGGTGCCAGCAAGCGCTTCAAGATCACCGGCTCCGGCAAGGTGCTCCGTGAGCGCGCCGGCAAGCGCCACCTGCTCGAGCACAAGTCGTCCCGTCTGACGCGTCGCCTCAGCGGCAACGCCGAGATGGCCCCGGGCGACGCCAAGAAGATCAAGAAGCTTCTCGGCAAGTGAGTTCGGGCGCCGAAGGCGGCGCCTGAATTCTGACCGGGACCCAATCGATACCGGGCCGTGTGAAGACAACCACGGCCCCGCTACAAGGAGTTAACAAGTGGCACGCGTCAAGCGGGCAGTCAACGCCCACAAGAAGCGTCGGGCGATCCTCGAAGCGGCCAGCGGCTACCGCGGCCAGCGGTCGCGCCTGTACCGCAAGGCCAAGGAGCAGGTCACCCACTCCCTGGTCTACAACTACAACGACCGCAAGAAGCGCAAGGGCGACTTCCGTCAGCTGTGGATCCAGCGCATCAACGCCGCTGCCCGCGCCAACGGCATCACCTACAACCGCTTCATCCAGGGTCTGAAGGCCGCCAACATCGAGGTGGACCGCAAGATCCTCGCGGAGCTGGCCGTCAACGACGCGAACGCCTTCGCGGCGCTCGTCGAGGTTGCGCAGAAGGCTCTGCCTTCGGACGTCAACGCCCCTAAGGCCGCCGCCTAAGCCGTGCGTTGAGCTGAACCGTGACCGGACCCGCAAGCCTGTGGCTTGCGGGTCCGATTGCGTCCGCTGTCCGCCGACTGCGGGTCGCGGGGGCTGGTCGCGCAGTTCCCCGCGCCCCTTACGGGGCCCGACCGCCCCCGTTCAATTCCCGCACCCCGAAGGTGACTTGATGCCCGCCGCTCCTGAGCTGATCTCCCCCAAATCTCCGCGCGTCAGCGCCGCACGGCGGCTGGCCAAGCGGAACTTCAGGGGTAAGGAGCAGCTGTTTCTCGCTGAGGGGCCGCAGGCCGTGCGGGAGGCCGCTGCGTACTCGGACACGCTGGTGGAGCTGTTCGCGACCGTCGACGCCGCCGAGCGGTACGCCGACATCGTGGGGGAGGCCCGCGCCGCCGGGGCCCGGGTGCATCTCGCCGACGAGGACGTCATCGCCGACATCTCGACGACCGTGACGCCTCAGGGGCTCGTCGGGGTCTGCCGGTTTCTGGACACGCCCTTCGAGGACATCCTCGCCGCCCGGCCCAAGCTCGTCGCCGTGCTCGCGCACGTCCGCGACCCCGGGAACGCCGGCACCGTGCTGCGGTGCGCCGACGCCGCGGGTGCCGAGGCGGTGATCCTCACCGACGCCTCCGTGGATCTCTACAACCCCAAGTGCGTGCGCGCTTCGGTCGGTTCGCTCTTCCATCTGCCCGTCGCCGTCGGCGTACCCGTCGAGCGGGCCGTGCAGGGGCTCAAGGACGCGGGCGTACGCATCCTCGCCGCCGACGGCGCGGGCGAGGACGACCTCGACGACGAGCTCGACAAGGGCACCATGGGCACCCCGTCCGCCTGGGTCTTCGGCAACGAGGCCTGGGGGCTTCCGGAGGAGACCCGCGCACTCGCCGACGCCGTGGTGCGCGTTCCGATCCACGGCAGGGCCGAGAGCCTCAATCTCGCGACGGCTGCGGCGGTGTGCCTCTATGCCTCCGCCCGTGCACAGCGTGCCGTGGGAGGGTGCCGTTCCGTAACCCCCAGCTAGTAGTGTGACGGACTCGGGGGCCCACGCCAGTCCTAGAGGTGGGATACGGGGAATGACCATCGGCACGAGCAGACCACCGGGAGCGCAGACCGTCCTGCGCACCCGCGCGGACCCGGGCGGCCTCGGCAGCCTGGGCCTGGACCCGGACGAGCTGCCCGACGGCCTCGTCGTCGCGGACGAGACGGGCCATGTCATCTGCTTCAACACCGCGGCCGCACGCATCACCGCGGTCCCTGCCGCCGACGCCCTGGGCTCCCCGCTGGAGCTGGCCCTGCCTTTAGAGGACCTCGAAGGGCGCCGCTGGTGGCAGCTCACCGATCCGTACGGCGGCCTCGCCACCCGCTTCGCCCAGCCCGAGCGCAATCTGCTGCTCCCCGGCGGGCGTGAGGTCCTCGTCTCCGCGCGCTATGTGCGCACCGCGCCCACCGGGCCCGTCCGCCGTGTCGTCGTGTCCATCCGCGACACCGAGGCCCGCCGCCGCACCGAGCGCAGCCATGCCGAGCTGATCGCCACGGTCGCCCATGAGCTCCGCTCGCCCCTCACCTCCGTCAAGGGCTTCACGGCGACACTGCTCGCCAAGTGGGAGCGGTTCACCGACGACCAGAAGAAGCTGATGCTGGAGACGGTGGACGCCGACGCCAACCGCGTCACCCGGCTCATCGCCGAGCTCCTCGACATCTCCCGGATCGACTCCGGACGCCTCGAACTGCGCCGCCAGCCCGTCGACATCGGCGCGGCCGTCGGCCGCCACGTCCAGGCCCATGTCGCAGCCGGCCAGGACGCGGACCGCTTCCTCGTACGGATAGAGCAGCCGCTGCCCGACCTCTGGGCCGACCCCGACAAGATCGACCAGGTGCTCAGCAACCTCCTGGAAAATGCCGTGCGGCACGGCGAGGGAACGGTCACCATTGATGTGGCGTCCTCGGTGACCTGCTCGACGGCCGTGACCGTGAGCGACGAGGGCCCCGGCATTCCGGAGGAATCGATGGGCCGTGTCTTCACCCGCTTCTGGCGGGGCAGCAAGCGCGGCGGGACGGGACTCGGCTTGTACATCGTGAAGGGCATCGTGGAGGCGCACGGCGGGACGATCACCGTCGGCCGCGCGCCCGCCGGCGGCGCCGAATTCCGATTTACGTTGCCCGTGGGCACTCCGGCGTATCTCCTCTGATCATCACTGATCACCTTTGATCCGCCCGAGCACCGCCCGCGGGCTCATTCACCTGCGCCACCCCCGTTAGACTCGATCCTTGGCACGTTTGCGTCCCCCTATGTGGACGATTCGTCTCCGAGTCGTAGACGGGGACCATCACCAGCCAACCGGAAGCACGGGAAGAGATGTCGGCACCGAACAAGTCGTACGACCCTGTTGAGGTCGAGGCACTGAAACCTGAAGAGATCGAGCGCATGCGGGACGAGGCGCTCGCCGCCTTCGCCGCCGCTGGCGACCTCGAACAGCTCCAGGAGGCCAAGGTCGCGCACACCGGCGGCACCTCGCCGCTGGCGCTCGCCAACCGCGAGATCGGCGCGCTGCCCCCGCAGGCCAAGGCCGAGGCCGGCAAGCGCGTCGGCATGGCGCGCGGCGCCGTGAGCAAGGCGCTGGCCGCCCGCCAGGCCGAGCTCGAGGCCGAGCGCGACGCGCGGGTCCTGGTCGAGGAGGCGGTGGACGTCACGCTGCCGTACGACCGCGTCCCCGCCGGTGCCAGGCACCCGCTGACCACGTTCATGGAGCGCGTCGCGGACGTCTTCGTCGCCATGGGCTACGAGATCGCGGAGGGCCCCGAGGTCGAGGCGGAGTGGTTCAACTTCGACGCCCTGAACTTCACCCCGGACCACCCGGCCCGGCAGATGCAGGACACGTTCTTCGTCGAGGGCCCCAAGGGGACCGAGGGCGACGAGTCCGGTGTCGTACTGCGGACGCACACGTCCCCCGTGCAGGCCCGCGCGATGCTCGACCGTGAGCCGCCCGTCTACATCGTCTGCCCCGGCCGTGTGTACCGCACGGACGAGCTGGACGCGACGCACACCCCGGTCTTCCACCAGATCGAGCTGCTCGCCGTGGACGAGGGCCTGACCATGGCCGACCTCAAGGGCACCCTGGACCACATGGTCCAGTCGCTCTTCGGCGCGGACATGAAGACGCGGCTGCGCCCGAACTACTTCCCGTTCACCGAGCCGTCCGCCGAGATGGACATGGTCTGCTACGTGTGCCGTGGCGAGTCCGTGGGCAACCCCGACCGCCCCTGCCGCACCTGCGGCAGCGAGGGCTGGATCGAGCTGGGCGGCTGCGGCATGGTCAACCCGAAGGTGCTCACCGCCTGCGGCGTCGACCCCCAGAAGTACAGCGGATTCGCCTTCGGGTTCGGCATCGAACGGATGCTGATGTTCCGCCACAACGTCGAAGACATGCGAGACATGGTCGAGGGTGACATCCGGTTCACCCGGCCGTTCGGGATGGAGATCTGATGCGGGTCCCGCTTTCCTGGCTGCGGGAGTACGTCGACCTCCCCACCACCGAGACCGGCCGTGACGTACAGGCCAAGCTGATCGACGTCGGCCTTGAGGTCGAGACCGTCGAGCAGCTCGGCGCAGGCCTCACCGGCCCCCTGGTCGTCGGCAAGGTCCTCACCATCGAGGAGCTGACGGAGTTCAAGAAGCCCATCCGCTTCTGCACCGTCGACGTCGGCCAGGCCAATGGCACCGGCGAGCCGCAGGAGATCGTCTGCGGCGCGCGCAACTTCGCCGTCGGCGACAAGGTCGTCGTCGTGCTGCCCGGCGCCGTGCTGCCCGGCGACTTCAAGATCGCCGCGCGCAAGACGTACGGCAAGACCTCGCACGGCATGATCTGCTCCGGCGACGAGCTGGGCATGGGTGACGACGGCAGCGGCGGCATCATCGTCCTTCCGCCCGAGCACGAGGTCGGCACCGACGCCATCGAGCTCCTGGAGCTGGTCGACGAGGTCCTGGACATCGCCGTCACCCCGGACCGTGGCTACGCGCTCTCGATGCGCGGCGTCGCCCGCGAGACCGCCACCGCGTACGGCCTGCCGCTGCGCGACCCGGCGCTCCTGGACGTGCCCGCGCCGAACTCGTCCGGCTACCCGGTCAAGATCTCCGACCCGCGCGGCTGCGACCGCTTCACCGCGCGCACGGTCACGGGCCTGCAGCCCGAGGCCCGCTCGCCGATCTGGCTCAAGCGCCGCCTGCAGAAGGCGGGCATGCGCCCGATCTCGCTCGCCGTCGACATCACCAACTACGTGATGCTGGAGCTCGGCCAGCCGCTGCACGCCTACGACCACTCCCGCATCGAGGGCACGATCGGTGTGCGCCGTGCCGAGCAGGGCGAGAAGTTCACGACGCTCGACGGTGCCAAGCGCGTCCTCGACGCCGAGGACCTGGTCATCACCGACGACCGCGGACCGATCGGCCTCGCCGGCGTCATGGGCGGCGCCAACACCGAGATCGCGGACCACGAGGAGACGGCGGGCACCACCGACGTCGTCATCGAGGCCGCGCACTTCGACGCGATCTCCATCGCCCGCACCGCCCGGCGCCACAAGCTGCCCTCCGAGGCGGCCAAGCGCTACGAGCGCGGCGTCGACCCGCAGGCCGCCTCTGCCGCCGCGCAGCGCACGGTCGACCTGCTCGTCCTGCTGGCCGGCGGGACCGCCGACGCCGGGGTCACCGAGGTCATCGCGCCCTCCGCGCCCCGCACGATCAGCATGCCCGCCGACCACCCGGACACGGTCGCGGGCATGGACTACGGCCGCGAGACCGTCGTACGCCGTCTGCAGGAGGTCGGCTGCGACGTCTACGGCCAGGACGCCCTGACGGTCACCGTGCCGTCCTGGCGCCCCGACCTCACCGAGCCGAACGACCTCGCCGAAGAGGTCATCCGGCTCGAGGGGTACGAGAACCTCCCCTCGACGCTGCCCAAGCCCCCCGCGGGCCGCGGCCTGACCGACCGGCAGCGGCTGCACCGCCGCATCGGCCGCGCCCTCGCCGGCAGCGGTTTCGTCGAGGCGCCGAACTACCCGTTCATCGGCGAGCAGGTCTTCGACCAGCTCGGCCTTGAGCCCGGCGACCCCAAGCGCCGCGTCGTGAAGCTGGTCAACCCGCTCTCCGACGAGGAGCCCGCTCTTCGTACGACGCTGCTTCCGGGGCTGCTCGGCGCGCTGCGCCGCAACGAAGGCCGCGGCAGCCACGACCTGGCGCTCTTCGAGACCGGCCTGGTCTTCGAGCCGCGTGACGAGCGGCGGATCGCCGTGCGCCTGCCCGTCGACCGCCGTCCCACCGACGAGGAGATCGCGTCCCTGACCGACGCGCTCCCCGTGCAGCCGCGCCATGCCGCCGTCGTCCTCGCGGGCGCCCGCGAGCAGGCCGGCGGGGGGGGGCAGGGCCGGCCGGCGGACGGGGCCGACGCGGTCCAGGCCGCCCGCACCCAGGCCGCCGAGTCGGGCACCGAACTGC